>QKAL01000234.1 GCA_003246475.1 Lentisphaerota bacterium | reverse complement strand
GCGGCGTTATCGTTCCGGCGACGCTGGATGGCAATGTTTTCAATTTGGACAATCCGCTGCCGGGCAGTTACGACTTGTTTGTCCTGACCGAGACCCATGTGTTGTTCGGCTTATCCGGTGCTGGTCCGGATGACAGTGGCGGCGATGTGTTGTCCGACGGCGATCTCGAAGCCGTCCGTCAGGTATTTCCGCTGGCCGACGATTTCTTCAAACCCGATGAGCGTTGGGCGTTGATGTTGCGGGGAAATCCAGCTTACGCCAAACTGCTGGTTTACGGAAGGAGAGGAGATTTTCATAAGCAGGAGAAACATGCGCCCGGTGGTGGTTTTGTCTGGCATCTTGATGTCTGGAGCTGGCATCGGGCGGATGGCGAGTGGAAGATCGATAAACGTTATATCGCGATTCGGCGTAAACAGCCCGGAGTGGAAAATGTACGTCGGCTGATGGAGTTTCCTGCTTTGGCAGGGGTGACGCCGGGAACGAAAATCAACCTTAACCGGGAGCATGGTGAAGATGGCGGGCAGTTTATCCGCAACCTTGAATGATTACCGGAGGCAGCGGCGCAACCGGGTATTGCTGCTGACGCTGACTACGGCGGCGATTTTTAACGTTTCCGCCGTGACGGCGGCGCTGGCGCTGGACAACCTGGCCGGACTGTCGACAGGAGGGCGTATTTTCCTGTTGTTGTGCTGGTTGGTAATCAATAGCGTGATCGCGGTTGTGATGATCCTGCGGTTATGGCGGCAGCGACTGACCGACCGGGCGGCGGCAGTTGAGCTGGAGGAGGCTTTCGATATCCGTAATAATTCACTGGTCAATGCGGTCTGTTTCCATGCCGACGCCGGTTTATCCGAAACATTGCGCCGGATGTTTGCGGTTCAGGCCGATGTCGTATGCCGTAATATCCGCATTACCGGGGTCTGGGGTGATCCCGGACTGCGGCGTGCTGTCCTTGCAGCGGTTTTGTTGGTTGTGTTGTCGCTGGTATATTTTATCCCCTGTTCTCGTTATGCCGCTAACGCATTGATGCGCTATCTGCGGCCGTGGTCACAGCTGGCGTCGCTGAACTACGTACAGTTTACGGTTACGCCCGGAGATACAGTCGTGGTAGAGGGTGACGAATTGACGATTCGTGCGGCGGCAGTACGTGGCGGACAGATGCTGCACAACCTAGGGATACGGCTGGAAGGCGATGGAACACCGGTGCTGTACTCGATGGCGCATGTCGGCGGACAGGAGGTGTTTAAGCTTGAAAATATCACAACACCGTTGTCTTACGTGGTCTGCTCCGGTAATGAATCCAGCCGCGCGTTTAAAATCAAAGTGCTCCCGCGTCCGCGTTTTTCGAAGATAACGATCAAGGCGGCTCCTCCGCCATATACGGGATTGAAACCGGTTGTGTATGGTGTGGAATCACGGGAAATCAATGTCCCTGTCGGAACGACGATGACCATCAATGCCCTGACGCCCGATGGTATGAGTTCCGGTTTGAGAGTGTCGGACGGCAAAGAAAATATGGTGTTGCCTGATTCTTTTGTTTTGATGCGCGATATGATGGTGGACGCATTCATCATTGACCAGACGGGACGGCGTTTTGACAAGGCCTGGACATGTACTCTCAAAGCGGTTCCCGACCGTCTGCCGCAGGTGATTTTTCTGAATCGTGAATTAAATATGGAAGCCGGTCCGGGGCAGGTGATTCCGCTATATTTTGAGGCCGATGATGATTATGGAGTTACATCGATGCAGGTAGTGGCAACGGTTGATGGCCGCCGTTTTGTCGTCAAAAAGTTCCGTTTTTCCGCCTCGGTGCCGGTCAAGTCGCGAGAGGCGTTCAACCTCATCCTGGATCCGGCGGCTTTCCCGGTGGACTCGGTGGTTGAAGTGAACGTCGAAGTTGCCGACAGCCATTCTCCGGTACAGGTTGGTGTGACGAAAACTCCGCTGACCATCCATGTTGTTGACCTTGTCCGCAAACTGCAGGATTCGCTGACGGAAGGCAGGGGGGATAGGATGTATGAACTGTTGTTTCAGGCCTTGAACCGGCAGCAGGCCGCCCGGACCTGGCTGGCGGAACGGCAGAAGCGTTTTAATAAAGTTGACGGCTGGCGGATACTTTCCGACCAGAAAAATATTGATGGGTTACTGGTCAAGGCGCAGGCCGAGGCGGATGAACTGGTGAAGAATGGCTGTTTGCAGAAAAAGTTTCCCGTAAAGCTGGCGACGGTCCGCAGCAGTCATACCCTGCCGCTGGCTTCCCGCATCCGGGAACTTACATCGGGACGACGCAAAGTTAATGTTCCGCAGGAGATTAATGGTGTGATGCTGGCGCAGACCGCAGTCATTGAACAATTGCAGCAGCTTCTCGGTGGCATGGCGGCAGCGCGCGAACAGGAACTTGCCAGACAGGAGAGAGCCCGTGAAAACGCCGATGATAAGGCATCTTATGACCAGCTGGAACAACTCATGGAGAAGGTCTATGAGTTTATGAAGGAACAGCGCCAGATTATTTCCCGGACTGAGGCGTTTGACCCGAAAAAGACCGATGACTGGTCGGACAAGGAAGAAAAGATATTGGGCGATATGGCGGCGCGAGAGGCCGAATGGGCACAGTTTTTTAAGGCCGCATTCAATGATCTTTCCAAACTTATGAATCAGGATTTTTCCAATTCGGCGATGGCGGATGAATTTATCGAGATGTATGAGGAGCTGCAGAAATCCGGCGCTGCGCTGGAAAAGAAACATGTCGAAATAGCCACTCTAGCTGAAAATACCGCCATGGATTCGGCGAATGCCGTCGCCGCCAATCTTGACCGCTGGCTTTCCGATAATAAGGATTACATCAAATGGAACGCGGAGGAAGATGGCAACGCGCCCGATGTCGATCTTACCGATCTGCCGGAAGAATTGACCGATATAATCGGAGATCTGGTTGAGACCGAGGACGAGATGTCCGATGATACTCAGGATTCGACCAACTCATTTTCCTATGACAGTGATGAGGCGCTTGGCTGGGGGGTGTCTGACGGTAATATTAACAGTATGCAGGCCAAGGGAATAACCGGCAATGTTCTGCCGAACGACCACGAAGTGGGTGGGCGTTCCGGCGAGGGGCGTTCCGGAAAATCTTCCGGCCAGTTTGTGGAAAAGGAGGCTGCCGGCAAGGGCGGGCGCAAGACTCCGACCCGTTTGGACCAGTCGCCGTTTGAGAAAGGCACCGTTGACGATAAATCGAAGGATCCGACCGGCGGTGTTTCGGGCGGGGGCAAGCAATCCGGAGTGGGGGATGAAGGGCTTTCCGGGATTACTCCCGATCAGGACAGCGATATTAAGCAGCGGCTTTCCGGCAATCAAGGTGAACTTAAACAACGGGTGTCAGCCCTGCTGCGCCGCCTCCATGAGCGGAATTTGCCGACGGGAGATCTTCAGGAGGCGCTGCAACGGATACGGATGTTGGACGATTCCGGTTCTTCCGGCGGCGCGGATGCACGTCGGTTGAGGAATGAAACGCTAGCGGCATTGCGTCAGGCGCAGGCCGCGCTGGATACTGCAGTTCGCAGTGAACAGGAAAAAGTCAGGATCAATAACCGAAGGTCATATACCGTAAAAAATCAACCGGAAGAGAAAGTTCCGGCGGAATATGACGACTATGTCGGACGTTATTTCAAGGCATTGGCCGAGGAGTAATAATGAAGCGATTATTATATTTTTTTATATTTGGTATGACTGTAGCTGTGGCCGCAGGTGAAAATCTGTTGCCCAACGGTGATTTTGAATTGGGGACTGATGCTCCTACAGGGTGGGACGTTGCCGACGGGTTGACCTCGTTCTGGGTTATGACGCCGGACCGCGGCAGGATTCTCAAACTCGATTCCCGGCCCCGCCGGGAACAGGTGCTAACCTGGTGGAAACTGCGGGAAAGAAATACGAAAGTTACCCCGCCTGTACCGGATATCCCGGTGCGTGAGCTCGATTCAGTGGGTGCCAACGAAGGTACGTTTATCGATTCGCAGTTCATCGCCGTCAAGCCGGGACAGAATTACAAGCTGACGGTTGACTATAAAGGAAAATATAAGCCGTTCGTCTGGATAAAGGGGTTTATGATTCATCCGAAGCGGGGGTTCCCGGTGGATTGTTATCAGACCAGGCTTGAACCGGCAGGGGAACATGAAAACGAATGGCGAACCTACAGCATAGGATTCAATCCCACGGCTAAAATGTCAAAAACCGATCGCGTGAAAGTACGCATATATGCATACTGGCGTCCGGGTATTTACTATTTCGACAACGTCCGTATTGAAGAGATTACACCGCAAGAAATGGCCGTATTGATTGGGAAGCGCGGCGAAATGAAATGAACGTCTATGCGTTTATCGTGCGTTTCCGGCTGATTTTTTATGTCGCTTTTCTATGTCATGGAGCTTGTCTTTCTGTTCAGGAGTCAGAAGAGAACTGATCCTTTTGAAAGCGTCGTTGCGCAGCTGGAGCAGTTCTTTGCGAATGGCCTGGCGTTCCGGCTGCGGTGCCTTGAAGAATTTTTTCTGCAGTTGCAACGCCTGCAGTCTGGCATCGCGAACCAATATTTTAATGTCCATTACTTGTTTCGGGGTAAGATTCAGTTCATTCTCAAGGAAACGCAAATCCGGCATGATGATGTTGATAGGTTTTCTCACCTCAATGCCTGGATCTTTTGCGGGTTGGGTAAATGTTTCGTTGGAACCCGTTGGGGCGTTTTCATCTTTGCCGGGAAGACTGTTGTTTTCTTCGGCCGAGGCGATAACCTCGACGCCGGACGGGTCATTGTCGTCGGATTTTTCTACTGCCGTGTCTCCGGAAGAGGTAGATACTATTACCGCGGCGGCGGCGATGACTGAGATTGCCGTTCCGATCAGGATGATAAAACGCAGCGATGTTTTGTGGTTTTGCCGTATCAGGGGCCGATCCGGGACTGGATGGGCGAGGGTTTGATTTATGGCCTCGATCAGTTCATCCCAGTCGGCGAAACGGTCGTCACGGTCTTTGGCCATCATCTTCCGGATCAGAAGCCAGACAGATTCCGAGGCGATCGGATTTTTGCCGCGGATGTCCGGCAGTGGTTCCGAGAGATGCTGCGCGACTACGCCGAGTGGGGTTGTCGCCTGGTAAGGGCAGTTTCCCGAAAGCATATGATAGAGAACTGCTCCGAGCGAATACATATCGGTACGGAAATCGATGCCAGGATCGTTTTTTGCCTGTTCCGGGCTGACATAGTAAGGGGTACCGACGAATAGTCCGGTTTTGGTCAGCATGTCATTTTCGGCGATACTTTTAGAAATACCCAGATCGAGGAGCTTGACGCTGCCGTCGCGGGCGAGCATGATGTTTGAAGGTTTGATGTCGCGATGGATGATTTTAAACTGGTTCCAGGCGTATTTAAGCGCTTCGGCGACTTCCTTTATTATATGAAGGGCTCGGATTTCGGGAATAGTATGTGACTTTTCCAGCTTGACGTCCAGGGGGATACCTTCCACGTAGGACATGGCCAGATAATGGATGTCGTTTTCAACGCCGGCATAGAAGGCGGTGACGATATTGGGGTGCAGCAGTTTGCC
This sequence comes from Lentisphaerota bacterium, assembly GCA_003246475.1. GTDB lineage: Bacteria > Verrucomicrobiota > Lentisphaeria > Victivallales > SZUA-371 > SZUA-371. Next base: position 8,844 of record QKAL01000234.1, on the reverse strand, counting down.
TGAATTTTTTGCCTCGTGCTGGAAACGCATGCAGAAATCCTGGTTGTCCGCCAGCTCCGGTGCCAAAATTTTTAAAGCGGTATCGCGCTGCATCGATTTCTGTTCTGCCAGCCAGACCTCGCCCATGCCGCCGGTTCCGAGTTTTACCTTGAGAACGAAATCTCCCAGCTGCAATCCGGGGTAGAGGTTGAAACGGGGCACACGGATAGCCTGTTCGCAGGTCGGGCATAGGGTGAGGCTCTGACTCATAGTCTTATCGGCGGTAAGCTTCTGTCCACACTGGGGACAATTGAATTCGATGAGTGCTGAACCTTTTTCCGGCATTTTTCCCTCGTTGTCTGCTCTTTAAATATATTATTGAATCCCGGTTCTTGCAAGCAGACATGGTGTATTGGCACAAAAAAACCCCGGGAGAACATTCCCGGGGGATAATAAAACCTTCATTTCACGGCAAATTTATTCCAGATCGGATTTCGGACCGAAGTCAGAACCTTTCCCAGGTCCCCTGCCGGGCCTGTCCTGAAGTCGTTTTTTAGCTTCCTCCATTCTTTTCTTGAGGATTTCCTCGACTTTCTGATACTGTTCGTCGCTCAGGAATGATTTTGCCTTTTCCAGTTGTTTTTGGCGCAGCTCGTCGAGTTTCTTCTTCATTTCCTCCTGCATCTCTTTGTGCAGTTTCTCTCTGGCGGCCCTGCCTTCCTTGAGTAATTCATGGAGTTTTTCACGTTGTTCCTGAGTCAGTCCAATTTCCGCGAAAGGTCCTTTTTCATCTTTGCCTTTACCTTTCCATTTACCTTTCCCCTTTCCCTGCTCCTGGGAGGGGACGGGAGTATTATCATCATTTGCGGTTTCTTCCGCCAGCAGCGGCAAAGCGGTGAAGGCGGCGGCTACTCCCAACATCAGAATCAGGTTCTTTTTCATTTTTAATTTCCTTTCTTTGGGTTATCAGGTTTGCTGTTATTAATAGATACACATTGATTTTTTATTTTCTTACATTACATTTTCCCATAGCCAATACTAAAAACAGGAAAAAGTGATGGAAGAACGGGAAAACTGGGTGACACGGGTGACTCTGCTGGAAAAACTTTCCGACCGGCACGACGATATGGCGTGGCGGGATTTTGTGGCATATTACCGTGGTTTTATTTATGGCCTGGTGCGTCGTATGGGGCTAAACCATGCTGATTCTGACGAAGTGGTGCAGATAGTCCTCTTGAAATCCTGGGATAAGTTGCCTGACTTTAAGTATGATCCGGCCAAGGGGCATTTCCGTGGCTGGCTTGGGCGTGTTACCGCCAACGCCGCCAGAAACTTTCTGCGTTCGCACACCGGACGCTTTGTGGCTCTGGAAAACGAAAAGGGTCTGGCTGTTAACGAAAAGGAATTTTTTTCCTCCGACTCTGAGATCGATAAGCTGGCGGACGAGGAATGGGCCGAATATCTGCCGCGTCTGGCGTGGAAAAATGTGGCCGATTCCTTTGGTGAAAGCGTGCGCAAAACTTATGAACTGCTCCAGGACGGCAAAGGCGCTGAAGAGATTGCCGCGGAACTGGGGCTGGCTCCCAGCAGTATCTATGTTTACAAAAAGCGTATCCAGGAAAAATTACTTCCTGAAATGAAGCGACTCGAACGTGAGTTGGGATGAGGTTTTACCTTTGACTCCTCTTTTTATCCGGTGCATGCGGCCGGGGTTATTCTTTTTTAATCTTTCACTGTTGTTCTCTTTCTCAAGTTTTTCTGAGAGTAATATTGTCAATGTATATTGGACAATTTGAAATGGTATTCGGCTATTCGTTAAGTGTGTTTCATTGGTACTTTCCCGCCTCCTGTATTTTTCCCGATAAAATACATTCCTGTATTTTCTGCCCTTGAATTTGTGCGATGATTTGGTAGTTTATATGGGTCTGAATTATTATATCATTGCAGGAGGGTTTTGGGGTATGTCTGATGAATGCAAGCCATATGGTTATTGGCTTATAATTATAACCGCGTCCTGGTTTGTTATCTGGTCTTTTCTGCCTGTTCTTTTTCTGGGAAACGCCTATATCGATGTGTTGGAAAATATTGTATGGGCACAACATTTTCAGTTCGGTTATGATAAAAATCCATATTTTGGCGCCTGGCTTACCCGGGTGTGTTACTTCCTGACCGGAGGTGGAACCTGGTTCAGTTATTTGTTAAGCCAGATTTCAGTAGCGATGGCACTTATATGTGTCTGGCTATTGTCTACCCATATACTTCCACGTGTATCTCTTGCATTCATTTCTGTGGTCTTTCTGATGTTGATTCCGTTCTATTCATCTTCTGCCACTGAATTTAATGACGATGTGATGGAAATATCGCTCTGGGCTTTGACTGTTTATTTCTTTTATCGGGCGGTGATGCAACAGCGGCGGTTGGACTGGGTGCTGGTCGGATTGTTTGCCGGTTTATCGTTTATGACCAAATACTACGGGGTGGTGCTGTTTGGCAGTATGGCGTTCTTTTTGCTTTTTGATGCTAAAGCTCGTAAATCTTTTTCACGAAGTGGAATTTATTATTGCGCCGCAGTTTTTCTGTTGCTTTCAATTCCTAATATGATCTGGCTGATGCAAAACGATATGGTCAGCATTTCCTATGCGTTGCACCGGGCCAAGGTGGACGAAGATAGTTCCTGGGTCAACCATATTGTCAATCCTGCCAAACTGTTGTCACGCGCCGGTGAGATACTGGCGGCAGCGGCCGGTGTTTTCCTGGTTATTTTCTTTAAGCGTGAGAAACAGCGTTTTTCCCTTCCGGTTCCAACGCGGAATTTTTTGTGGATTATGGGGTTGGGACCATTGGTTCTGACGTTGGTGTTCGCTGCTTTTTCCGGCGGCTCCATCCGGTTTACCTGGATGACGCCGTGTTTTTCGTTGCTGGGACTGTTTCTCGTTGCATTATGGCAGCCGGTGATAACTCCGCTGCGGATTAAGCTGTTGGTGTCGGCAGTTGGTGTTTTTGCCATTATTTGTATTGTTGGGTTTACTTACAAGGCTGCCTATGAAAGTCCTTTCGACCGCAGACAATGCCGTTATGAGGCTTTTCCAGGTTATGCAATAAGCCAGGAGCTGACCGGTTTGTGGCGAAGCAGGTATAATGGTGTGCCGATCAAATATGTAGTCGGAGATCGGCGTGAAGCGTGCAATATTTCGGTATATGCCCCGGATCAGCCGGATGCCTATTTCAAAGCTGATCCAGTTCAGAGCCCATGGATCGATGAAACGGATATCGAAAGGCATGGAGCGCTGTTAGTTTGGGAGGGGCCGGTGGAAAAACGTCCCGAATGGATGGAACGTCTTGCGCAGAAGTTTTCTGACCGGATCGTCTTTAATCCATCCCGTGATTATTCACGGGCCACGCGGTCGTGGTTGATTAATCTGTTTGGCGAACCGAAAAAAATAACCATATCTTCGGCATTCATAACGCCGGAAAAAATGGTTTGCTCTCCGACAGAAAGATCGGCGACCGTAACATTAAAATGAGACGTTGATATCGCCGCTGATTTTCATCGGCGGAGGAATAAGTCTTATTCCTTCGACTTTACTCCAGTCCCGATCCCAGCGGTCGAACAACAACGGTTTGGTCGGCTCTCCCCATGGGTTGAAGTCGACGATCAGAATCTCGTTGGAGGATGTCAGATAAATATCCATTACAATATTATCCGTTGGCAGCACCCAGGCGATTTCGCTGACAAATTTTTCCGCCATGTCCCAGAATTTCTGCTTATGGCCTTCCAGACGGCGGAAGTGGCGGATCAGCCAGTATTGGCTCATTCCTTTCAGGCGGCGACCATGGATGAACAACCGGAACTCCCTGGTTTGATTCATCCGTCGGAAGGGACGAATACAGATGGATTGTACCAGCCCGTCGGCTGCGGCCCGGCGAACCTTCGCGCTTTCCGCCAGATAGCGCCAGGCGCTTTTGGCGGAAAATACGGCGCCGCGCTTTCCGGCAAAACGTTCCGTATCCGTGGGGGCTGCAGTATCAACAAACACAAAACAGTTACCTTTGAACGAATTCATCGGTTCGTTGAGTCGGTGAATGACATTTCTGGCGACCGGGGTATCTATTTCCCCCTTTTGCAGCGCGGAAATCTCTTCATCGCGCAAACGGACAAAACTGGTGACGAAGGTGTGGTTTGCCAGCGATGTATACCATACCGGCGTCCGGCAGAAATTTAAACTGTTGGCGGCACTCATCATTATTTCTCCATCTTTTCCAGACGTTTAAGCTGATCGCGCTGCATCCTGCTGACAATAAAGAAAAAGTATCCCAGAAATCCAAACAGATATACCGTGCTGTAGTTGACATAAGGCAGATTAAGCCCGGAAACCACTGCTCCGACTATCAATGCCGGAAAGCCGGCGTAAAGCCCGATCAGCCATATGTTCTTGTACTTGACACCAGAAAGGCCGATGCCACCGCCCAATGCGTAAAAGCCGGTAAACATGGTCGTGAACAACAGGCAGCCGAAAAAGATCATACCCATCTGTATGAAGTAGGAGAACAACAGTCCGGAGTATAAAATTCTGGCGGTGAAGTTCCGTATGCTGCTGAAATCAAACTTGTTATCGGCACAGTAGTAATATTTGATGAAGCTGGATATACCATCAGGCGTGGCCGGTTCGACTCTTACTTTTCTGTGCTCTTGCAGAATTGTTTCGGAGTAGAGCAACGGAAAGACCATAACATCCTTTATCCAGATCGCCGTTGCGCCGGGAGTCCAGACTATTCCCATGTTGTAATCGTTGACCTGCAAGGCTTTGGGGTCAACGTTCTCATTGGGGAAGTACTCCATGATCAGTCCGGGCATGACCTCGACTTTACGGGGCTTTTCCGGCGCAATTGACGGGATTATTCCACGATCGGAAGATCGGACCTCACCGAAATTATCAGTTATAACCTGGGTTATCTGTGTTATGGAATTTTCGATAAACGGATAGCGCATGATGCTCATCAGCCCCGATAACAATGTCGATAGAATTATCAGATGCAGAAACGCCCGAAGTAACGAAATCCTCGATAGTTCCGGAAAAATTCCGGTTCCCTGACAGATGGAAAATATGATCCGAAAAAAATTCATGGTTACTTCTTTGTACGCTGGAATTTGTTTTTCTGTCCCAGTTCATAGAGCCGGTCCAGTTGCCTTTTGACCTTGTTCAGGTTGTCCGGCGTTAACCGTTCCACGAATAGCTTGCCATCCAGATGATCGATTTCATGTTGGATACAGCGTGACAACAACCCGCCGCACTCCACCATTACCGGGCCGTGTCCGATGATCTCGGCCTGTAACATGACCTTTGTCGGACGTTCGACTTCGGCGTATATTTCCGGCACACTGAGGCAACCCTCTTCGTAAAGAGATTTATCTTTGCCGAAAGACAGGATAACCGGATTTACCAAAGCCAGCGGCATTAACGGCAGAAGCCGGAGCTCACCCGGGCTGGGTTCATAGTCGTCCGGCAACTGGTTTGGTATTGCCAGGGTGACCAGACGCAGACTGATGCCGATCTGCGGCGCCGCCAGTCCGATGCCGTCGAATGCGAACATGCTTTCGATCATCTCGTCGGCCAGAGTCATTATCTCCGGTGTGATTCCATTGACTGGAGCGGCCAGCGTCTTTAACACCGGAGAACCGTATGTTTGTACAGGAACGACTTTTTTTCGTGATCCGAACATGCTTTTATCTCACCGTTTCTGATTAAGCTTCTGCGATTATGCGGTTGAAATGCGCCAGAAGACGATCGATGCGACCGGTCATTTTTTCTTTGCCGATCATTGCCAGTGTACTGCCGATGTCTGCCCCGGATGTCACGCCGCTGGCGGCAAGCCGCAATGGCTGGTTGAGTTTGCCTTCATCCAACCCGACCGCTTTTTCGGTTGAACGGATAAGCTGTTCAGCCTCCGCCGGCGCAAATTCCAGAACGGTTGCGAGTGCTGATTTAAAATGCTCCAGCCCAAAGCGGATCGCGTCGTTGCCGAGTTGTTTTTTGACCGCTTTGTCATTATATTCAAACTCATCCGAGAAAAAATATCCCCATTCGCGAATGTTTTCAGCCTGCCGGGTACGCGATTGCATCAGCAACGCGACATCGGCGAACTGCCGGGAAGAGGTGTCTGCCGGTACCTGGTATTCGGCGGCAAATCCGGCGGCCCAGGCCAAGAAATCGGCAGATGCCATTTCGGCGATATACATCCCGTTCAGGTTCTGCAATTTGTTGAGGTCGAACTGTGCCGGGGCGCTCTTGACCCGTTCCAGTCTGAAACTTTCCACCATTTCGGCTTTGGTCATTTTTTCGCGGTCGTCTCCCGGTGACCAGCCCAGCAGCGTTAAATAATTGAACAGTGCTTCCGCCAGATAACCTTTGCTCCGGAAATCACCGACAAAGGCATCGCCATCGCGTTTGCTGTACGGTTTCCCCTGCTGGTTGACGATCATCGGCAGGTGCGCGTATTGCGGAATCGGGTAACCGAGCTGATGAAACAGCAGAATGTGACGATAGGTGTTTTCCACGTGGTCGTCGCCGCGGATGATGTGCGTGATATTCTGGTAACAGTCATCGCATACGTTGGCAAGGTGGAATATCGGAGTACTGTCGCTGCGGACGATGACCTGGTCTTTCATGCTGTCGAGAGGCTTTGCCAGCTCTCCCTTGATCATGTCCTGATAAAAAACTTCACGACGGGTGAAGGCGAGACGAACGCCGTTCTCGACCGTAAATTCCTGTCCTCCGACCACCGCGCCCCAATTGGCGGCAAGGTCGAATTGGCAGGAACCATCGTTGCCCAATACTTTGAGGTCTTTAAAACCAGCCAGACATCCCTCTGCCGGAGTCGGATTACCTTTCCGGCTGATGATGGCAAAAGAAACTCCGGCGGCACTGATCTGAACCGGTTGCTCGGGAGCGATTTCAATTTCCGCAGGGCCGACTGTGCGGACGGCTGGAATATCATCGGCATTAAGCGGGATACGGAATAACAGTGGAGCTTTTTCGCCATCGGCAGCTTTTCCGTAATAGGCTTTGTTCTCTGCAAGCAGTTTCTGCGCGGCTTCCAGATGTGCCGGTGTCCGTGATGCCTGATAGATAATCTCGCCATCATAATCGAGCCCCAGCCAGCTCATGCAGGCGAAGAGGGCATCGATTGCCTCCTGGGTGGAACGTTCGCGGTCGGTATCCTCGACACGCAGCAGGAACTCTCCCTTTTCATGTCGGGCGAAGAGCCAGTTGAAGATGGCGGTGCGAATATTTCCAATATGAACTTTTCCCGTCGGAGACGGGGCAAATCTAACTCTGACAGACATCGGAACGGTACCTTATTTTTATACTATGTTGATTCCAGCGATCGGCGCATCAATCTTTTTTGCTGTTTGCGCCAATCTGATTTGAGTTGGTGGACGCATCGAGCTGGGCCCGGGCGTTCATAACGTTTACCAGTGCGATAACCAGATTTGTCTCCGCCTCTACCAGGTCGCGCTGGGCTTCATTAAGACGGGTTAATTCCTTGTTACCTGCTTTGTATTCTTCTTCGACCAGGTCACGCTGCTTGGTGACCAGCTGGAGGGTTTCTTTGAAAAGTTTGGCCTGTTTGACGTTCTGCAGATAGGTGTCGTAGGCAGTTCTGACCTCCTGGATGACTGTGATCCACATGGATGCGACGTTGAATTCTGCCGAGTAGACCTGGGACTGCGCCTGGCGGATCTGGAGTTCGCGGGAGAATCCGTTAAAGATCACCCATTCGGAGTTAACGCTCCAGTTGTAAGTGCGGTCATTGTAGTATGAGTGTCTTGCGGCGGGGTAATTGCCGCTGCGATTGTCGTAATGGTTCCAGTTATTGGAGTAGCCCAGCCCGCCGTTGAGATAAAGGTTAGGCGAGTAAGCGCCCCACTGGGTATAGAGCTGATATCTTGCTGCCTCGAGAGCTTCGCGGTAGTTGCGGAGGTCGGGACGGTTATTTAACGCCATGTCCAGATATATATTGATGTCCGGCAGTGTTTCTTCCGGAATCGCGTCGATCGGAGAATATTTCAAGCTTTCAGGCAGGGAGCTTTCGGTGATACCCATCAGGCTGGCAAGCAGATAACGATAGGCATTATAGCTGTACTCGGCGGTAATCTGATTACTGGTGGCCTGGTTGACCTTGACCTTGAAGTTCAGGACGTCGCTGAGAGGAACTGCGCCGGCGTCATATTTGTACTGTGCGTCTTTCAGCTGTTTGAGCTGGAAATCGCGGTCGGTGATGGCAATGCGGTTGTTTTCAATCTGCAGCAGGATGTTATTGTATGCTTCCGCAACCGACTTGAGCAGCAGTCGGCGGGCGTCTTCGCGCACGGATTCTTCGCCCAGAGCTTCATGTCTGGCTTTCAGAAGTTTCATCTCACGCTGGAGGCCGTCAAAGACCAGTAATGAGGCGTTGAAGCCCAGCGAACTGGTACGTGAATCGGTATTGTATTGCGTTGTGTTGGTTATGTCGGTCGGTTTGCCGATATTCTGCGAAAAACCGTAATCGGCGGTGATGGTCGGCATATATGAACTGAAACGTTGCCGATACGCGTCCCACGCTGCCTGTACGGCATGATATTTGGATTCAAAGCTCGGATTGTTGGCGATGGCCAGCTCCTGTGCCATGTCCAAAGTCAATACTTTGGTGTCCGGCGGCAGCACGATCCTGGGGTCTTTTTTCTGCTTGGTGAACGTATCGCTTTCGGTTTCGATCGGAGGCGGCGTATAATTGAGACACCCCCCGAACATGATAACCGACATGCAGGCTACGGCATAATTCAGAATCTTCATATTAATATTTCCTAACAAATGCTGATGAGAG
>QKAL01000100.1 GCA_003246475.1 Lentisphaerota bacterium | reverse complement strand
CCAAAGTTGTATAATCCCACCACTGTGGCGCAACGGTACTCAACGGTCTGCTTTTCAGATTGTTCACTCCTTGATTTTTTCTCGGTTCTGTTTTATTATATATATCAAAATAATATTTTAAAAAATATAATCTATTGATAAATTGGCGTTGTATGATACGATTTTGACCGCGCGCCTAAAACGCAGGAGTTGGCAATATGCGATATGCGTATGAGAAGATTATTCCGGGAACCGATCGTTCGTTTCATACGATCGATCAGGTCGGCAGTGTGATTGCCTGCGTTTTCCACGTACACCCGGAGTATGAGCTGACCTATATCGAGTCAAGTTACGGAACCAGGTTTATCGGCGATAACATCGGAATGTTCGATGCCGGAGATTTGGCTCTGATCGGCCCGATGGTGCCGCATCATTACTACAATTCCCCTTTGGACAGTACCTCCGACCGCTGGGGACATGCCAAGGTGATCCAGTTCAAAGATGATTTCGCCGGTTCACGACTCTTCGACCTGCCTGAAATGCATAAGATCAGACAGATGCTTAAGCAGTCTGCGTTTGGCCTGACGTTCCCACGCGAAATGTCCCAGACCGCGCGCGAACTGATACGCGAGCTTTTTGCCAGTAAAGGACCGCGACGGATCATTCTGTTACTGGAGTTGCTGGAGCAGCTCTCCAAATCGGACTACCGCTGTCTTTCCACTATATCCGGAGAAGAACTGGAGGTAAAACCGGATCACCGGATGAACGGCATATTACGCTATATTAACGAGCATCTGGCAACGGGTCAGCCGGTAACCCTGGAAAAAGTCGCGGCGAAAGCCTGCATGAATCCGCAATCGTTCAGCCGTTATTTCCGCAAGACCACCTGTAAATGCTTTATCGATTATATCAATGAGATTAAAATCGGCAAGGCGTGTCACCTGCTGATCAATACCGACAAGACCATTGCAGAAGTCTGTTATGATTCCGGCTTCAGCAACCTGTCTAACTTCAACCGCCACTTTCTGAAGGTCAAGAAGATGTCGCCCAAGCAATACCGCGGCAGCTATTCGTCGGTTGCCGCCCCCGTCGACCGCAAAAAATAAGTCGTATGACAAGGCAAGATAACGTTAGAGCGCTGCTCCTCGGAAGGTTGCCGAAAATAGGATAAATCTCCGGCAATACCTCCCACGGAACTATTTACTGGAGCGGCTCCGGAACCGGCACCCGCCCATCAAGAGACAACGCCTGTTTTATAACACCCATACGATCACGTAATTTTTTTATCGTAACGGAATCATTTTCAGGCACTAAATAGAATAACTGATAGTTATGCTTACTCGTCAGTTTTACTTGCCCTTGAACATCCGCAACAACTTTACCTTGTTCCAGTGAAGGAAATGCAAGCCAGCAATATTTTTTGCGGGGTTTCATTTTCACTGAAAAGGAACTGGGCGATTCAGGTGTGATACTCCACAGCTGTGAAGTCAATGGCACCTTGTCCTGACGCATCGCCGATGCCATAACGACCCGCGCATTGCGATATACCCTTATCCCGAGATTAGGTTCACCCTTCCATTCCGGAAAGATGCCATACTGGGACAAAAACCATGACCATACCTGCTGGCCGCAATTGTAATCGGGAGAGGCTGGTGGCACAACACAAGTGTTACGCATCACACTTGTCACCGGAGAAAATAACAACAAGTGCAAATTACCCTTGCCGAGCTTCCGTTTGACCATCACCGGTTTTCCATTAAGAGACAACTCAGTTGCAAACCCTTGCGGGCTGAAATACCCCGGTCCGGATGCCTCTTTACGCGCCACGGTTTTTCCGGACGCATCCTTAATATCTCCTGCATCAAAACTCCCCCCCGTGCGACAGTAATATTCAGGGGCGAACTCATCAAAGTCCATCTTCTTTAAACTGGAAGTTAATATGAGTTGCAGGCTTTCAGCGGGAACTATTGCATGAGCAATCGTTCCATCGTTGATTTTCGCCAGCAATGCACTCCATGAATTTTCAGTTGGCAGCGACGGAGAATAGAACACCACCGATCCAGTCCGATCAAGCCGGGTAATCCCGTCATCACCCCAGGCGTCGAAATTATATCCCGCAGCAGCCAGGCCGGCATCAGGTGACATTTCATTATCAAGCCAGTAATCCCAGCAATACCAGCTCTGGCCCCATGGGCGGAAGATTCTGCGCGAAGTAAACGAAACAAACTGGCCTTTCGACTTTTTCAGGTTGTCCTCTTTCGCGTACCGGAATCCCAGCCCATACATCAGTTGCGACTGTGTACGTCTGCGCATTACAGGATCACAAACCAAATCCTTCAGCGACACATGATTACTTGGCCAGAAATCCGCCTCCAGATGATCTGCCTGCATCGCCGACGTCAATTCATATGCAACACAAAAGGCCATCAGCGGAGAATAGTAGGGATCGGCATTACCACCGCCTCCGCTTTCGAGCACCAGACCGGTTTCATTCTCCGCAGACACGGGAGCACGCAGATATGGGAAACGGTAATAGGCACCGTTAACAAACAATGGACTGTTAAAGTATTCCTCGCTCCGCGCATATACGGAAGTCAATGCGGAAAGGAAAAGAAAGTCTGAACCGTTGGCCACGTCTTCCGGGTTAGGCATGCACTGGAAAAATCCGCCCGCTTTCTGAGCCTCCTTTCCAATATATTGTGCGGCCTTCAACCATTCATAGTGAACCAACATGTCGAACAACAGAAACTGAGGCGTCAGATCCCCTTTTGCGGCCTCGATCTCATTAATTCGCAACGGGGAATAATCCATCCATGATGTCAGCCCGAACATCCGGGGTAACGGTTTGCCGCCGAAATAATAGGCAACATAATCCTCAAAGTGGATAACTTTAACGGCTTGTTTCCCAAACTTGATCTCCAGACCTTCATCTGTTCCCGACAAATCACGCCGGAACGCCGCAATGGTAGCAGGACTATGTCCGGAAGCCCCTCGCCCGGGGCACCAGTACCAGACCATATCACAAAATCCCCATCCGGAATATCCATTTACCACCGAAGCACGACACGTAGTTCCAAAGAGTTCCCGGAACGCCGGATGAGGCATTGCGGCGGCATGAGTCAGCCCATCATATGCCACACCATGATTGCCGCCATGATTGCGCCCCCACAGGTCCCATTCAAACGCATTATTGATCCGGATAAATGGCGAACCAAAAGCCCCCCATGACTGCGCAATCATCGGTATGGAATGTTTTGAGTAAAAGGCAGGAGGGAAACTTTTCTCGCTGTAAATCGCCTCGACATCCGCCATGATCACAGCCATATTCGGAACAAATTTACGAACCAAGTCGATGCTCTCTTCAGCATACGGGCTGTGCGCCCACGCCCCGTTTGAACCCAGCCAAAACAGATTTTTGCGAATAGGAACCGCCTTCTTGCGGGGCGTTTCGGCAATATAGGGAAGCAGAGACGCTGGTGTCGGTTTGGGTATCACACGACCAGGCGTATTTACGGCTTGAAAGTCAGTCAATAACTTGAACTGATCGCCAAAACCATCGATGCCCGCATGAAAACGCAGACAAATCATATCCCCGCGTTTCATTTTAATATTATCATTGAAATTTACCTCCGGCGAATTATTGCCGCTGGCTGGAATAGAAATACCCCCGATAATTGCAGTATCCCAGATTGCGCCGACCGGCAGAAAGGATATTTGCAATCCTCCGCCATCCCCGCCGGTTACGTCGGAACCGAGGTTTTTCACGTTGATTCCGATTTGCCAGTTGCCATCCTCTGGCGCGCGCCAGAGGAGAACCATGCTGCCCGCCTGCCGCGGGCAAAATGCATCCTTTTCCGCCTTAATATAAAACTCTGTCTTTCCTGCGGGATCAGTACACATTACAGCCTGCGGCAAG
>QKAL01000279.1 GCA_003246475.1 Lentisphaerota bacterium | reverse complement strand
GGGTGCGTTGTTTTAGTCCGCGTTCAAGCAATGCCCAGTCCTCGGCTTCAACAATGCGCTGGACAACATCAAACGGAAGGATCTTATCCATTCCGCGTTGATCCCCGTATACCGCGAAGGTGATGCCGTTGGTCATGAATGAAGCTTCGGCGGCCTGCTGACGGAGCTCAAGTTCTCCGTCAGGCATCTCGTTGATCCGCTTTATCAGGGTTTCAGCCCCGGGGCGCGGTGTGCCGTCGTCCCGGAACAACTCATCGTAGAATTCTCCGGTGTCATAGTTTGCGAAGTTCATTTCGAATCTCCATAAAAAGCCGTGACAGTCTGAATGGCTTGACGGCAGTTTTTACGGTAGTGGTTCGACACTTACGGCCACATTGACCGTATGCGGACCACCCCCCATTATAACGCCTTTCAACGGACTTACATCACTAAAATCCCGTCCCCAGGCAACGATTATATGTTCATCCCCGACCACCAGATTATTGGTCGGATCAAGTTCCACCCAGCCGTGCGACGGCAGATAAACCGAAATCCAGGCATGGGTGGCATCCGCGCCGACCAGTTTTTCCTGTCCTTCGGGCGGTTTGGTCAGCAGATATCCGCTGATGTATCGGCAGGCCAGTCCGCGGGAACGCAGACAGGCAGCCATAAAGTGCGCAAAATCCTGACATACCCCGTGACGCTCGCGCAGTATTTCCGGCGGCATGGTCCCGATCCGGGTTGATGCCGGGACATAGGTAAATTCTTCAAAAATCCGGCTGTTGAGTTCCAATGCGGCACTGAGCAATGGCCGCCCCGGTGTAAAAATATCAGAAACATAATTGGAGATAGCGTCATCAAAGCAGACCATAGGGGAAGGGAAGGCGAAAGCGGCTGCCTCCAGATCCTCTTCATCCTGCGGTGTAACCAGTCTCTCGGCAGCGTCTTCCCATGAAAGCGAGGTTTCCGGCAGCAGTTCATTGCCGACTTCAACCTGTCCGGAGGCTTTGATGCTGAATTGAAGATGTTCTTCTTCAATGCTGAATGTTATCGGGCGGTTGCCGAAAATATCGGTCCGTTCCTGAACCATTGTCGGAGTTGGAGATATTTCCAGTTTATGTTTGCGCCAGTGCTGGCGGTTGACCGGACGCGGCAGCAGGTGCGCCAGATGCTGGCTGACTGCTACCGGACAGGAATAACAATAAACGGTTTCGTGTGATATATTATAAACAGGCATTATTTTCCTCAGACTTCCGTGGCCATAGCCATCATGCTGCCGCTGCGGCGGGGAGCGTGGTTCAGATAATCGCGGGTGAGAAGTTCCGCGATGCGGTCAACGGCCTGCATCCAGCGTGACAGGTCTTGAATAAGTTGTGTGCGTTGTCCATCCGGCCCGGACTGTGCCAGCTGATAGACATCCATTAAACGCAGTTCAGTCATCAGCTGTAGAAGCTCACGGTCGAGGGGAAGCAATAGTCCTTCGCGTCCGGCGTGGGGCAGGGATTTGGCTTCATTGTTCAAAGACATGATCTGGAACGCAACACTGCGCGGATTAGTCTCGTCGCACAGGAACAGGTCGATTACCGGCGCGGGTTGAAGGCGGCCGCCATAGCGGCGGTGATATGTCATCGAGCAATCGCCGATCCCAAGCAAAACCTGAAGCAGCCTGGTCTCGCACTGTTCATCAATCAAAACGGTGCCGAGAGTATTGCTCAGCAACTGGAGATAACGGCGGCAGCGTTCAAGCTTGCGGCCCATTTCCATAAAACGCCAGCCGTAACCGCGGGTCATGTTTTCACTGGCCAGTCCGGCGAACACAATACTGTCAGTAATCAATTTTCCAAGAAACGGCAGCAGTGTTGCCGCGTCGGTATCGTCAAAAGTGCTTTCCGTTGATCCGAAATTGTGAATGAGATGCCAGGTATCTTCGGAAATCCGGTCGCGCAGTTGCGTGGCCAGCCGTCTGACTTCTTTTAATTCATGCTGGATTCCGTGATTGCGTCCGGTTTTCATTACCAGTGTCCACAGTGCGTTTTCGGGGTCGGCAAGCTGGAAACCGCCGTTATTTTCTCCGGTGTATTCGGCCCCTGCCTGCAACAGCAGAGACAATTCAGGAGCTTCCGGCATCGCCTGATCGGTCAGTCGAAGCGCGATGCCCCTGGCGAGACGGGCCAGGAATTCGGCGGTTTCGATATGCCCGCCAAGAAGATAAAGATTGTTGGCGGAACGGCTGGGAAGATCGCCGCCTGCCCGTGATAAAGGAACCGGTTGTCCGGTCGGAACCAGAAGAGAAAATTGTTCTACCGGCTGGTCAGCCAGAACCCAGACATCTTTTGTACAGTTGCGAATTGCCGTTGGTATGTTGGCAAAACCCAGAGCTCCGGGCATGATCTGTATAGTATCAGGAGTGGTCACAGAAAACATTCGCATGGACACTTTGGCCGAGCACCATTTCCCGTCGTGCCAGACAGGAGCCGTTGAAAATTCCGGACGGGGTTCGGCAATCCATGCCTGCGGCTCATCTCCGATTCTGTCCAGCAGTGAAAGCTGGGCAACCGGCGTCATAGTTGAATAGTCAAAACTTTTTCCTTTGCCGAAAGCGGGACGGAAAATCAGGTTCTCAGGATTTTCCTGCACGCCTTCCCACACGGTTTTTTCTCCAAGCCAGTGACACTTTGGCATAGACAACAGTAACTCTTCGCCAAGAAGTTCCCGGCAGATTTCCGGCAGGAACGCACGGAACAACGGGGCCTCAAGCGCTCCGCTGCCGATTGCGTTGATCACACTGACATTTCCGGCACGCATGGAACTGATCAACCCGGAAGCGCCTTCCCCGCTGTCGATACGCAGTTCAAGCGGATCGCACATACCGTCATCAATCCGCCGGAAGATTACATCAATCTGTTTTAATCCTTCCAGCGTTTTCAGGTAAACATGCTGTTTACGAACAGCCAGGTCATCATTTTCAACCAGCTGCAGGCCAAGATATCTGGCAAGAACAGCGTCTTCGTTGCGTTTTTCATGTTCCGGCGATGTTGCCAGCAGAACAATGCGTTTATCAGAAGTCTGGGAAATGGACCCGAAACAATTGAGCAGAGTTTTAAAGAAACCGGCCAGGCGTTCAACATAAAGGTCACGGAACATGGCGGGAAATGCCCGGCCAACAGCAAGCCGGTTTTCCAGGGCTTTCCCGAGGCCTTCCGGGGTTTGCAGATGATCGCCGATAATACAGAATCCATTGGCGGTGCGAATGACATCGCAGCCCATCAGATGAATCCAGATATTTGACGGTGGCACTGATCCCCATACTGCCCGTAGAAAATCGGGATTTGCATGGAGCAACGCCGGCGGCAGGATTCCGCTTTTCCATAGCTTCTGTTCTCCATAGAGATCCCAAGCCAGCATATTGAACAAGCGCGAACGTTGTTTCAGTCCGGCTTCCAGTTCCTGCCGTTCGGACGGCGTGATAATCAGTGGCAGCGCATCAAGTCTTTCCGAGTGTTTGCGTTCCCTGGCCGATGAAACCAGATCATTATCTGTAAGAACACTGCGGATACACCGGCGTCGTTGTTTCAGTTCTTCTGGTCCGAAATGATTGAACCGTTTAACTACCTCATTAAACGCCGGACGGATGGAGCCATCGGACATAACCATTTCATCATATCCATTTTCCGGCGGAACATAATCAAAGCTGCTTGAGCGGCTATTGTTCATGATTTATAATTTCTCTTTCCTGTTGTCTTCCGAAATATACGTGAATTATTGTTCAAACGCTTGTTAAAACTGCATAAACTGCGCCAGCAAACAAACAATAACTGAAAACAAGTTCTTTTGAGCTCAAAAAATTTTTTAAAAAGAAATTACTGTCTAAAATATAATCACAAAAGTGAAATATTGACAATAGTCAGTTACGAAAATGTAATTGTTTTTATTGTGATTGATTCAAGAAAACAGAAACGAAATCATTTATTTCTGAAAAAATAAAAT
>QKAL01000198.1 GCA_003246475.1 Lentisphaerota bacterium | reverse complement strand
CCACCGCGTCTCCGTCTCATATTGCTTGCTGACGTCGTCATTGACAAAAGAGTATTCGAATGGCGTGTTGGGGGGTTATGGTTTTTAGACTGCGAACGTGTTGCGCTTAATGATGTGATCCTGGTATTCCGGCGCCAGTTCGACAAAATAGCCGCTCCAGCCCCAGACCCGCACGATCAGGTTGCGGTGTTTTTCCGGATGCTTGCGGGCATCCTCCAGAATGGCTGGGTTAAGAACGTTCATCTGCAGTTCCTGACATCCCAACTTGACAAATGACGAAACCAGCATTGCAACCTTGGTAAGGTCGTCATCATTGCGGAAGACCGTATCCGATAATTCCATGGTGATCGGTCCGCCATTGCATATTCTCGAATAATCCAGTTTGGAATATGACTGGAGCACGCCCAGCGGTCCGGCGACCTTTGCGCCGGGAGAGGGGGCCAGGCTGGAGGCAAAGAAGTCGCGGACTTTGCGGCCGTCGGCGGTCGCCCCCACGGTTGGCTCCAGCCCCATGAAGTCGGGGTCTCCCAGCCAGACGTAAAACATGGCGGTACCGGTTCCAGGGCGGACGATTCCGCCGCGGCCGTTGTCCTTGATCTCTTCGCAAGCATCGGCAAACCAATCAAAAAGTTTTTTTAACATTGCGTCGGCTTCCGGGGAATGGTTACCGACCTTGATTTCCGAATTGAGGATTTTCTGCCGCAATTCCTCGTGTCCTTCCCAGTTGCGCCACAGTGCATCAAGAATTTCTCCGGGCTTGACGCTTTTTTCATCATAAACCATTTTCTTCATTGTGGCCAAGGCATCGGCGGCATTGGCTGAACCGCTGCCGTGAATGCCGTAATTGTAGTAGTCGCAGCCGCCGTGGTTGATGTCTTTACCGCGTTCGAGGCAGTTTGTCATCAATACAGAATAGTATGGACTGGGCAGGTAGTCCTGGATTCTACGCAGATCGTTAACATACATGATTACTTGTTCGCGGATATTGGCGGCAATGGCCTTTTCCAGATCTTCGAACGGAACTTTTCCCAGTTTTGACCGGATTGTTTGATCGACGGCGGCGGGAAACGAAAGCGCATTGATGTTCGGCACATCCATGGCGCGGCCGGGAATGATGATTTCCCAGCAGGCGGCAACGGAGTAGTCGCGTGCATCTTCCAGAGAGTAATTGTGCTTGACCATGGCTGGAATTATGACGTCATCATTGCAATATTGGGGAAAGCCCAGTCCGCAACGGGTAAGTTTACTTGCCTCTCGTAACAAATCCAGGCTGGTGTTTCGGTCGACTCGAAGATTGATCTTGGGGTCGATCATATTGACTTCACGGGAGGTGCGAAGGGTCATCCAGGTCAGGTCATTTACCGCAGACTTCCCATCGCGTGTTACGCCCCCGAGGATCAGTGCCTGACCGTTGTCTCCGGGTTGAACCCCGGGGTACATGTCGATGTCTTTATTCAGAGAGATGAAGAATTCGGCAATCAACTCTTCTGCTTCAGCTTCGGTAATCCGGCCGGTGGCGAGATCGTTGTGATAATATGGCATCATGTATTGGTCGAAACGTCCCAGACCGACGTGACAGGAACAGAGCCAAAGGCATGACTGAAGGAATTTAAGGCTTTGTAATGCTTCCCTGAGGCAACGTGGGGGCAACGCCGGAACCTGTCTCATGGTGTCCGCAATGTCTTTGCGCCCTTGCCTGGCCGCTTCGTCGGCATATCGCGCAGCCAGGTCAAGAACAGCGTCGATGGTGGTAATCGAGGCTTGCATTGCGGCCACGGACGCAGGAGTTTCGGCGTATTTTTTCATGGACTCTTCCGCCGTCTTCCGCAATCCCAGCAATCCGGAGCCAATAGCCTTACCCCAATCGGCGCTCATGTTGTTAGCCAAAAGTCCGAATTTTTTTTCGCGGTATACGTGCGGGGTGGATTCTGCCGTGGAACTCCAGCAGATGGATCTGGAGAAAACGATCTTTTCTTCCGGCAGGATGACCGGTTTTTCCGCCTGACATTTTTTCTGAAAGACCAGAGCTTCCCATTCGTCGGCGGTGGTGGCGTTTAGTTCCGCAGGGGTAAACGCCATTTCCATGTCAACGCGGTATTTATGGTGTTTCTGTTCAAGAACCGCTTGTTTTAGTGTCTCTAAACGGGAATTCATGTTAAAATTTTCTCCAATAAGTTAATTAATGCAGACTTTAATTCCTGCGTCGGTAAACGGTTCGGTGTTATAATTTATGGGACGTTTTTCGTCAAATCCGGGAAGGAATTCCATCCCGGCGGCGGTGTATTTCGCTCCTGCTGCCGAGTTATAGGGTAGAAGATCAACTCGTTCCAGATTGGGACTGTCGTGTAACCACCCGGCAAGCCCGGTTAAATTTTCATCCGTATCGGTTATGCCGGGGATAAGAGGTACGCGTACTACAAATGGTGTGTGCATCTTCTTCAGCTGCTCAAGATTGGCGCGAATCAGGCGGTTGTCAATTCCGGTAAAGCGCTTGTGAACTTCTGAATCGGCCAGTTTTAAGCCGAAAAAAACGATATCAACGGCTTCGGCTAATGCTTTGAAGTTTTCCGGCGTTCCATGTCCGGAGGTATCGGCGATGGTATGCAGTCCGTTCAATCCGGCTATGGTTTCAAGGACGAACCCGGTCTGCATAAGTATTTCTCCTCCGGAAAATGTTACTCCTCCTTCGCAGTTTCTCAATACATCGGAAAGCAGTTTGATACGTTGGATCAACTCTTCTGATGTCCATGTTTTTCCAGCAGTCCTTTCCCAGCCGTTACCGCGCAAGGTCTGTGGGGTGGAAGATAATCCTTCGGGGTTGTGGCACCAGCTGCAACGCAATGGACATCCCTTTAAAAAAACCGTAATTCGAACTCCCGGTCCATCGTGTATCGAAAATTCCTGAATGTCGAAAATTATACCTGTTTTCATACTTCGCCACTCTGCGCAAATTGTAATATTGCCTTTTATCGGTTGACTTTGCCCGCCGGTTTGTCCTTGTATTATATGTAATTATAATATGTAAATTGACACGTGTCAATATATGGTGTAAAAAAATTATGCAGATTGCCCGATAATCAATTCAGAAGGGAAAATGTATTCTTTCCTGCAGATTTTTTGTTTTCTCACCAGCTTGTCCGCCAGTTCGATACAGGTTTTGCTGAGAAGCTCCTTGGGCTGTCGCATGGTAGTTAGGGAAGGGTGTAGGTAGGGACTGAAATGCAGGTGGTCGTGTCCGGCGATGAGAAAATCTTTGCCCGGGGTGTATCCTGCATTCTCGGCGGCTCGCATGGCGCCAAGGGCAACGGCATCCGTGACACAGAATATTGCCTCTGGAATTTGATTATTGCGAAGATAACTGGTCATGTTGTCGTATCCGAATTTCTCATTATCCTGTTTTTCATCGCTGGCGTCGTTGGGGATGAACATGGGTGCCAGTCCATGTTTGCTCATGGCCATCTCATATCCTTGCCGGCGACGGCTGGCGGAAATATTGTCATTTCTGTAAAAACTGTCGATATATGTTGGCCGGACATTACGGCTGATGAGGTATTCGGTCATGCACATGGCGCTCTGGATATTGTCGTTTGCTACCAGAAAACCGTCTCCCGGCAACGGACGGTCAAGATAGATGACTGGACATCGACGCGCGGCCAGCCGGTGAATGTGTATGTCGGGAGATAGGACTACCGGTGCGATAATCATGGCACAGACTTTCATGGATAAAAAACTTTTGATTACTTCAGCTTCGGTCTGGGCATTGTTGTAGGTGGATTTATAGATTAGTTGATACCCATGGGATGAGGCGACGTGCTCGGATAGTTCAATGATTTCATTGTACAGTCCGTCAGTAATATATGGCACTACCATGGCAATGGCGTTGGTTTTTCCGCGTACCAGGCCGACTGCATGAGAATTGGGTATATAACCGTGTCTGGCGCAGATTGCCAGGACTTTCTGGCGATTACTTTCC
>QKAL01000171.1 GCA_003246475.1 Lentisphaerota bacterium | reverse complement strand
GTCCACATTTTTCCATTGATAAGGCATAAGAAGGTACCGTGTTTTCGTTTAGGTAGTCGAGAATACGGGGAAGGTTGGTGATTTGTCCCATCGGACCGATAATGCCGCCTGCCGCAATCCATGAATTTTCGTCCGACTCCGCAGTAATATACTGCATGGCGATCTTTACCGCTTCATCATCATACCCAATCGTGAAATTGCATTTGAAGTAGCCGTTTTCTGCCGAAATAAAACTGTCATCCAGCATCAAATCACTGTGATCCATAAAATACTGCGCGATAAACCGGTGTGCACTCTGTCTCATAATACCCCGTTCCCTTTGTTGTTTGGTTTGTATGTGTAAGCCAAACGTTGTGGATGAGCATGGAGATTTCGGCTTCGCCGACCAACGTTTCGCCGTTGGATCACGCCCGGCAAGGTGCCGGTGCCGAGTTATGTCGTTAATCTGGCTGAAAGTTCCTTTCAGACTCAGATTAACGCCATGGGAGCGCCATAAATCGCAGAGCGATTTAAATAGTAGTGCCTGGTTTCGATGAAACCGGCATACCGCACATCAGTGCGGCAGTGATAACATGTAAATTTAAGGTTATAACACTGTCGCTGGTGCGACGGGCGTTTTCATCGAAAATCGCCCCTACTTTTGAGCGTCTGCTATCGAAAGATTTCTCCGCGAAAGCGACGCAGGAGCGTTGAGCGGTATGGAAGATACAACGTATCTTCTCAACGCTGTCGGTCGTACCGACGAAAAAGGAGCTCTTCCACACCCAACCGAGGCATCGCCAAACGCCCGTACGAGAATGCGGAAAGAGCTCCCGCAAAATATACAAATCAGGAATTCCCTTCCCGAAATGTGTTCTATATAATGCGAGAGCGACCCTCAACACCGTTTCTCTTACTTTAAATTTGGCGAATTTTCTAGATAGAAACGTTAGCTGAAGTCACTATCGATGACTTATATACGATTGTAATTTTTATTTATTTAAATTATAGATTCCTCCAAAGTTCTGAATCTAAAAACAATATATAATACGCCAGCCGATAATGCAAGGAACGATTTGTAAACTAATATTTATCATATACCTGCATTTGCTTTTTGATTTATCAATGGCAGATTTACTACAGGGAAAACAAACTTGGATGGAAGCTGATATGGGGCTGGATGCAGTTGAACTTATAATGGCAGTTGAAGAGGAATTCGATATTTTATTCGATGATAAGCGGTTGTGGGAATGCTATACTGTTGGTCAACTTACCGATTATACATACGAATTACTTCAACCCGAACAGTCCGAAAAATGTCGTAGTTTAGTAACATTTAATGCTATACGCAAAATACTGGTTGAAGATTTTCAAGTTGACCGCGATAAGGTTCAGTTGGATAAGAAAATTACACAGTTACTTCCCCGAGACAAAGTAATTTTCTTTTATGAAAAACTTGAAAAAGTGATTGATAGAGTCCTGATTGAAAAATGTTTTCCTGTAAAATTCCAGTTACTAATTATTGCTTTGGTTATATTAATGATCTGGGCTTTTGCTTCTATAAGTTTATCTGCTGCTATAATTACCAATATTTTTTTACTTTCATTCTGCCTTGTCATTCTCCTATATGAGAATAAGAGACGAGTCGTATGTAGATACAAGACAATAGCGGAAATCTGTAATTCTCGTGCTTCAAGCTGGCGTAAACCTAAAATTACAAAAGAAGAGATTTTTGAAAAGATCAAGGAAATTACGATTGACCAGCTTGGCGTCAGGCCTGAAGCGGTTACCTGGGACGCAAGATTCGTAAAAGATTTAGGGTGCGATTAAAAGAGTGGCGTAGGAAAATTGTCCGACCAGTCGTCCGACCAGTCGGAAAAAAATTCTTCTAATCGGCTGACATGGCGTTGATTTTATTCGATTCGGGACGAATCGATAAAACCAACGCCATTAAAAACGCACCGGGTCGTACCCGGACGGGGTCCAGCGTCGGAACGCTGGTCGGCGAAGCCGAAACTATTCCTTAATGCGCCAGTCGAGAGCACCTACCGGACATTCCTCGATACACGCGCCGCACTGGGTGCATGAGTCGGGGAGCTGACTGCCGAAGAGGGGTTCAACCCTGGTGGCGAATCCGCGGTTTTTCTGACTGAGCAGGCTTTTGTTGACCACTTCCGAACAAACTTTCACGCAGATACCGCATTTGATACATTTCATACGGTCGTGAATGATAGCCGGGTGACGGTTGTCGTAACCCTGGAGCAGACGTTCGCCTTTGAAGGCTTCGGGGTCCGCGCCGTATTCTTCGGAATGTTTCTTGAGTTTGCAGTCGCCTTTGGCGGTACAGCTGCATTCGATACAGCGTTCACCTTCGGACTGAACTTCTTCTGGGGTGAAGGTGTAAGCCACTTCGTTGAAAGTGGACTTGCGTTCTTCAATCGGGATCAGACGCTGTTCGACGCGTTCTTCGTCAGAGATATTGTCGCGAAGGAAAACCAGGTCTTCTTTGGCAAGACTGCGCCAGTGTCCGCGAGAGACGTTGACGACCGGTTCTACTTCGTATTCTTCCTTGGTCAGCATGCTGTTGATGCCGAGAGCGATGATACGTCCGCCTGCGACGCCTTCCACAACAGTAGCGGCGCCGGTAACGCAGTCGCCTGCGGCAAAGACCTTGCCTTCCATGTGGTAGGTGTGTTCTTTAACGTCGAGGTCGCCCCAGCGGTTTACGGCGAGACCGGCGGGAGCGCTGGTCTTCTGTCCGATAGCCGCAATCACGGTGTCGGCTTCGATATCGAAATCAGAGCCTTCGATCACGATCGGACGGCGTCTGCCGGAGGCGTCGGGCTCACCCAGTTCCATGCGCTGGCAGGTCAGGATGAGTTTACCGTTCGCGCCTTTGGCTAGCTTCAGCGGAGCCACTAGGAATTCGAAGTTTACGCCTTCTTCCTTGGCTTCGTGGATTTCGAGTTTTTCGGCAGGCATTTCCTGTTCGGTACGGCGATAGAAGCAGGTGACATCGCTGCTGCCGAGGCGCACAGAGGTACGCAGGCAGTCCATAGCGGTGTTACCGCCGCCGACAACGATGGTTTTACCGGGATTGTCGCCGGACCAGTCGTTACGCGCCAGCTTTTCGAGGAACGCGATACCTTCGGTGGCAAGCTCATCGCCTTCACAGCGCATTGAACTCGGCTGCCAGCAGCCGATGGTAACGGCTACGGCGTCGAAGTCGTTCTTAAGATCGTCCATAGACAGGTTGTCGCCGAGCTTGCGTCCGCACTCGATCTCGATACCCATCTTGACAAAGTGGGCGATTTCGCGGTCGAGAATGGCTTTGGGCAGACGGTATTCCGGGATACCGTAGCGGAGCATTCCGCCTGCTTTCGGCATCTGTTCGAATACTTTTACCTGGAATCCCATACGGCGCAGGTAGTAGGCGGTGGAGAGCCCGGCAGGACCGGCTCCGACCACACCGACTTTGAAACCATTGTCGGCAGGAATTTCTTCCATATATTCATCAAAATGCAGGTCGGCGGCAAGACGTTTGAAATCATTGATCGCCACCGGCTTGCCGGAGATATTCTTACGGCAGTCCTTTTCGCAGAAACGCGGACATACGCGACCGATGGACATCGGCAGCGGAATGCGTTCCTTGATGATCTTCAGTCCTTCGAGGTGCTCGCCCTTACGTCCTGCGCGGACGTATTCTTCAACTTTGGCGTGAGCCGGGCACGCGATGGTGCAGGGAGCCTCACAGTCACCGGCGTGCTCGGAGAGCAGCAGGTTGAGAGCGGTACGGCGCATGTCGCGGACTTCCTCGGTCGATGACTCGACTTCCTGTCCCGGAGCGGGGCAGGCGGAGCATGACGGCAGGAACTTGCCGGTTTTGCAGTCCTTGACCACGCAGACAAAGCATGAAGTGGTCTTCGACACTTTTTCGTTATAGCACAGCGTAGGGATGCTGATGCCGTTTTTCTCGGCCACCTGGAGGATGGTTTCGCCGGGCTGGGCCGTGAATTCTTTACCGTCTATTTTAAAATTAATTTCACTCACTGTAGTAGCCCTCGCCTTTCGGTGCCCGTGCGATAGTGTTTTTCGGGCACACCTCGATACAGGTGTTGCATCGTGTACATTTGGAGTTGTCTATCACAAAGTCGTCGCTTACCGCGCCGACCGGACAGTTCTTGATACACAGCCGGCACTTCACGCAGTTGTCCTGGTTAAGTTTGATGTCAACCAGGTTATTACATGCCAGTGCGGTACATTTTTTATCGACCACGTGATCGATAAACTCATTTCTGAAGTAACGGAGTGTTGCCAGCACCGGGTTCGGCGCGGTCTGTCCGAGTCCGCAGAGCGAACCTTTCTTGATCTTCGGACCGATGTCTTCGAGAAAAGCGATGTCTTCTTCACAGCCCTCGCCGGCAACAATACGTTCGAGGGTTTCGAACATACGCTTGGTGCCCACGCGGCAGAACGTACATTTTCCACAGGATTCACGATGGGTGAAGTCCAGGAAGTAGCGCGCGGTTTCCACCATACATCGATTACTGCCGATTACGATCATACCGCCTGAACCCATGATGGCGCCGAGGGAATTGAGTGAATCGTAGTCAACAGGGGTGTCGAACAGTTCTTTTGGAATACAGCCACCTGACGGTCCGCCGGTCTGAACCGCTTTCACGTCTTCGGGTTTTGCTCCGCCGATATCAAACACGATCTCGCCGATGGTGGTTCCCATCGGGACTTCGATCAGACCCGGATTTTCCAGGTCGCCCGCAAGTGCGAACAGCTTGGTGCCCTTGCTCTTTTCGGTACCGATTTTGGCGAATTCTTCGCCGCCTTCGGCAATTAGGATCGGGATGTTGGCAAACGTTTCAACGTTGTTCAGGGAGGTCGGATAACCGTTCCAGCCGCTGTCGGTCGGGAATGGCGGACGGAATCTCGGAGTACCGCGACGGCCTTCAAGCGACGCGATCAGAGCGGTTTCTTCTCCGCAGACGAATGCGCCCGCGCCTTCCTTGATAATAATATCAAGAGCTTTGCCGTTTACCACGTTAAGCTTGTTTTTCCTGATGTCTTCGATAGCGATTTTCAGGTGTTTGATCGCCAGCGGATATTCGGCACGGCAGTAGATGAACAGTACATCCGCGCCGGTGGCGTATGCCCCGATCAGCATGCCCTCGAGCACCTGATGCGGTACGCTTTCCATCATTGAACGGTCCATGAACGCGCCCGGGTCGCCCTCGTCAGCGTTACAGACCAGTATTTTCTTGTCGACGTTTTTCTTTGCCGCCAGGAACTGCCATTTGAGTCCGGTGGGGAAACCGCCGCCTCCGCGACCGCGAAGACCGGATTTCTTAACTTCGTCGATGACTTCTTCAGGTGAAAGTCCAAGTGCTTTCTTGAGAGCTCCGTAACCACCTTCAGCCATGTATTCGTCGAGAGAAGTCGGACAAATCTTTCCGGCAAGACGGGTAACTTTCAGCATTTCGCGTTTTTTACGGGCTTTGGGAATTTCCAGACGATTGGAGTCACCGAGGGCCAGGATATTATCAAGCGATTTCTGATCGGCTTTGACTTCACGGTAGGCAACCGTTCCTTCGGATGTTTCAACTTCAACCATCGGTTCGGCGTAACAGTGTCCGATACAGCCGACGCCCACTACCGGAACGTTTCCGGCATTGGCTTTGAAGAAATCGAAGACCTCACCGGAACCGGCCGCGAGTCCACATGAAGCGGTACCAACTTTGATTTTAAGTATGTCAGCCATTGTTTCTGTGTTCCTTGAGGATTTTTACGGTTGCTTTGCGGTCGAGTTTACCAAAAACGCGTCCGTTGATGCTCAT
>QKAL01000054.1 GCA_003246475.1 Lentisphaerota bacterium | reverse complement strand
GGGCCTATGAGCATCGTTTGGGGCAATGTTTGCGGCGGCTGTTGTCCGCCGCGCCGGAACAAAACGTTGTGGCGTTCGAACCGGAGCGGTTGACGGCGATCTCGCCGCGATTCGCCGCCTTTGCCGCCGATAATCCCGTCGAACTCAACTGGCAGGAGGTCGCCGCCTTTGCCGCAGTACGCAATCCCTTTACGGTGATCACGGGAGGACCGGGAACCGGCAAAACTACGGTGGTCGCGGCGATTCTGGCGATGTTGCATGAACGGGATAGAGGGGTGAAAATCGCGCTTTGCGCTCCGACCGGGAAGGCACAGGCACGACTGAAACAGGCGATCCGCGAAGAGGTCGCGCATCTGCAATGTTCGCCGGAAACCCGGACTGCGTTGATGTCGATGGAGACATATACCATTCACCGTCTGCTGCGGGTCAAATACATGACGCCCCACTTCCGCCACGATGAGACCCATCCGCTCAATATTGATGTTTTGGTGGTGGACGAAGCCTCAATGGTGCCGCTGATCCTGATGACCAAGCTGCTGGCGGCGGTTACTCCGGAGACAAAAGTCATTTTGCTGGGCGATAAGGACCAGCTGGCTTCGGTTGAGAGTGGTGCCGTACTCAATGATATTTGTGCCGTTGCCGGGATCAATACATTTACGCCCTCCTTTGCCGGGGCATACCGTAATGCCGGGAGAATGGCGCTGCCTGTTGATGATAAGTCCCCTTTTGCCGATCGTGTCGTTGCGCTGCGACGTAACTACCGCTTTGCCCCGGATAAGGGAATCGGCAAGGTTAAAAGTGCAATTAACGACCTGCCGGACAATCCCGAAGATGACCTCTGCCGTGGGATTTTGACCCTGATTGAAAGTGATTCCACCGGGGAGGTCGGCACTCTTGATCTGCCTGCTTTCAATGACGGCTCACTTGACCGGGCTATTGCCGCTGCGGTGCGCCGTCCCCTCGACGATGACGGGGGAGAAACCATGGCGGATTATCTGGCCGCTGATGGCATCGCCGCCGCATACCGTATCTTCAACCGCTTTAAAATACTATGTTCCCACCATGTCGGCATGTACGGCGTGGCCAACCTGAATCGGCTGGTAGAGACGGTACTCGGGCTTCCGCCCGGAGAACGCATGTATGCCGGACGCCCCATCATTATTCGCGAAAACCAGCATCAGCTCAGGTTGTACAACGGTGATATCGGCCTGATCTGGCCAGATCCCGCGACCGGCAAACTACGGGCCTTTTTCCCGGATTACGAACAGGATGGCGGCTTTCGCCAGTTCAACCCGTTCCAGCTGCCCGAGCACGAAACGGTTTTTGCCATGACCGTGCACCAGGCACAGGGATCGGGCTTTCAGCGTATCCTGATGATCCTGCCGGATGATGAGAACTCGCCGCTGTTGACCCGTGAGCTGATCTATACCGGTATAACCCGGGCGATGAGACGGGTGGAGTTATGGTACAAGCCGGGGGTTATGATCCGGGCCATGCAGCGGCGGACTGCCCGGGTCGGCGGACTGGCTCGGTTGCTGACGGAACGGGCAGATAATGACAATGGCAGGTAGCAGGTGAAAAATGAAACTTGATTATGATGTGACCGGAAAAAGAATCCTTGTTCATGTGTGTTGTGCCCCTTGTGCCGCACCCTCGATCGAACGTATCAGGCTTGATGACTGGAAAGAGGTCGGCCTCTATTTTACCAATTCCAATATCTATCCCCGCGAAGAGTACGATAAACGCCTCGAATATGTGCGGCGGCTGGCGGAGATCTGTGAAGTCTTCCTCGACTGCGGAGAATACGACCATGATGCCTGGCTGGCGCATGTCCGCGGCCTGGAGTCCGAGCCGGAAAAGGGCAGGCGTTGTGTCAAATGTTTTGAATATAACCTCCGACGTACTGCGGAGCTCGCCGACCGTGCCGGTTATGACGCGTTTACTACCACCTTAACGCTGGGACCGCATAAAATCTCTAAAATGATCTTTGAGGTGGGGGCGCAGTTCCCCAAGTACATCCCTTATGATTTCAAAAAGCAGAACGGCTTTGTCCGCAGTTTGCAGTTGAGCAAGGAATATGACCTTTACCGTCAGGGTTACTGCGGCTGTGAGTTTTCTCTGGCACAGCGGATCGAACCGCGGTAGCGTTTATTTGGCGTAAGGCGTGGGATCGGGAACCCCGGCGTCTATAAACCCCTGTTGCCGCAGATGGCAACTGTCGCAATGGCCGCAGGCTTTTCCGTCGGGTGCGGGATTGTAGCAGCTGTGGGTCACGGCGTAATCGACGCCCAGTTCCGTGCCTCGCCGAATAATCTCCGATTT
Organism: Lentisphaerota bacterium; assembly: GCA_003246475.1. Classification (GTDB taxonomy): domain Bacteria; phylum Verrucomicrobiota; class Lentisphaeria; order Victivallales; family SZUA-371; genus SZUA-371. The sequence continues at coordinate 1,664 of QKAL01000054.1, read as the reverse complement.
TTTCAGATATTGCAGCGGCGCGTGGATATTGAATTTCCAGCCTTCATCCGAGGCCTTGGTTCCCAGGCGGGCACACTCGGCGAATGACTGGATGAATTCCGGGCGGCAGTCCGGATAACCCGAGTAGTCCAATGAATTGACGCCGATGAAAATGTCACGGGCTCCCAGCACCTCCGCCCAGCCGACGGCGAAGGAGAGGAATATAGTGTTGCGCGCCGGGACATAGGTGGCGGGAATCCCTTCCGTTGAACCGGCTTCCGGTACATCGATATCGTCGGTCAGCGCCGACCCTCCCCACTGGCGCAAGTCGATGTTGATGACAATATGGCGTGCCACGTTGGCGGCGGTCGCGATTCTGCGGGCACATTCCAGTTCGATGTTGTGGCGCTGTCCGTAGGCGAAACTCAGCGCATAACATTCGTACCCCTCCTGTTTGGCGATGGCCAGACAGGTGGCGGAATCCAGGCCGCCGCTCAATAATACCACAGCTTTGGGGAGACTCATCGCTAAACTCCTTTTTTGTCCGGGCCCCAGATGTATTTATGCAGCTGCAACTGCATGCGGGCCGGTGGCCGGTCCTGGATCATCCACTCTGCCAGTTGCTCCGGCGGCAACGATGTCCATACCGTACTGAAAATGATGTTTTGGGTTTTTTCCGCCACGCGGTACTGGCGGATGATGTTCAGGGCATATTCGTAATCCAAACGGTTGCTGAGGACAAATTTCAACTCGTCTTTATGGGTGAGATGGCGATAGTTGTCCCAGCGCATCTGGTCGGCCTCGCCGCTGGACGGAGTTTTGCAATCGATGATGCGGGTGACTTCCGGCCGCAGTACGGAGATGTCGAAAGCGCCGTTAGTCTCGACCAGAACCTCGAATCCGTTTTCCACCAGCATCCGGCACAGCTCCGGGGTGTTGCTTTGCGCCAGCGGCTCACCTCCGGTTATTTCCACTAGTTTTACCCCTGAATCGCGGGCTGCGGCAACCAGTGACTTCAGCGTTTCCTCCTTTCCCGCATCGAATTGACGCGAGTAGGAGGTATCGCAATAGGCGCATTGCAGATTGCATCCGGCCAGACGGATGAAGTAACAGAGGCGTCCGGCATGGGTGGATTCCCCCTGAATGCTGAGGAATTTTTCCGTAATGCGCAGGGTTTGTCCGGTCATAAAACTTATTCTCCGAAATAGGTGGCGCCGGAGCTGGGTGATTCGCAAACCCTGACCCGGTGCACTGTCACCCGGCCGTCGTTGAGGCTGGCGGAAAGTTTTTCGAAGATCACTTTGGCGATCAGTTCGCTGGTCGGATTAACGCTGGCGAAACATTCCAGTTCGGAGATGTTGGTGTGGTCAAATTCCGCCAGAATATCTTCCAGATCTTTCTTCAGTCTTCGGAAATCGACGGCGATTCCGACAGCATCAAGTTTTTCCGCGCGGACAAAGGCCTGAACCTCCCAGTTGTGTCCGTGCAGATTGGAACAGTTGCCCTGATAACCGCGCAGACAGTGGGCCGCGGAAAATTCTCTGCGAATATCTACTTCAAACATATTGGTGTTTCTCCATGATTAATCCGGTTGTTATTTCTTTGGTAACATTACGGCATAGCGGGAAAAAGTCAACTGTCGCGGGAGGATATTTTGCTTCTCGGGGCAAAAAAAAAGACCGGCG
>QKAL01000141.1 GCA_003246475.1 Lentisphaerota bacterium | reverse complement strand
AGACGCATGCGTCCCTATCGTCTAGAGGCCTAGGACACCGGGTTTTCATCCCGGCAACGGGGGTTCGAATCCCCCTGGGGATGCCATCTTTGTATAAAGGTGCGCGATCTTGAGACAGGAGCTATCCATGCGTCCCTATCGTCTAGAGGCCTAGGACACCGGGTTTTCATCCCGGCAACGGGGGTTCGAATCCCCCTGGGGATGCCATTTTTTTGTCTTGACAACAAACTTCGGGTGCCAAATGGAATTTAAGCCGTTAACCCTGCTGTCATCCGCTGCTAGTTTGTTATTTTCCTTTCCATGCCCCGCCTGCGGTGAAAGCCAGGTCGAATGTTCCAACGCTTTATGTCCGAAATGTCGAGAAGAACTCAAGCTGTTTCGTCCTCCCTGGTGCCCCGGTTGCGGGGCGACGCTGGACAATGCGCTGGAATTGTGCTCCAGCTGTCTGCGAGAGGATCCGCGTCCCTGGCAGGGGGCGGTGGCGCTCTTTCCGCATCGTGATCTGGGGCGAAGTCTGATTCATCGGTTCAAATATCGCGATACTCCGGAAATCGCGCGGACATTGGGGTGGCTTGGCGCCGAGGCGCTGGCGGAGCGCGGGTTGCGGTTTGACTGTATTATTCCGGTACCGTTGCACTGGACTCGCAAATGGCTGCGTGGTTTCAATCAGACGGAATTGTTTTGTCGACGGTTGTCGGTAGAGACGGGGATACCGGTCTGGCACGGTTTGAGGCGGGTCAGGCGAACGCGGCAACAGGCACGCCTTACTCGGGAGCAGCGGCGGAAAAATCTTCTTGCAGCTTTTTCATTAAAGGGGGAGAATTTTTATTTAAACGGTAATATATTACTCGTCGATGACGTAATGACAACAGGAGCGACCTTGTCCGCGGCGACGGAAGTGCTGCGTTCGGCGGGCAAGGGAAATGTGTATATAATGGTGCCGGCCAGGCGGTGACAGAGGGTTTTCCTGGTCTGGGCGGCAGGCGGTGAAATATAACATTATAAGGATTATTCACAATGGCATTGTTTGGAAGCGGCAAAGCGAAATATTCAACGTTGCGACCCACGAAAACCGGTCCGAATAAAAATACTTTGATTCCGGAAGGTTTGTGGGAAAAGTGCAAAAAATGCCACGGCACGGTTTACACCCGGCAGATGGAAGAAAACATGAACGTCTGCCCCCGTTGCGGTTTTCACAAGCCGATTACGGCGCAACAGCGGATCGATATGCTGACGGACTGCGGATCTTTTGAGGAGATCGACGCAAAGATGGAGTCGGTGGATACGCTGAAGTTTGAGGGGGTCGCCTCTTATACGGATAAGCTGGTGTCCAACCAGAAAAAAACCGGTATGAAAGACGCGGTTATTTGCGGTACCGGTATGCTTAAAGGTATGAAATACGCTATTGCGGTAATGGACTTCCGTTTCCTTGGCGCGAGCATGGGTTCGGTTGTCGGCGAGAAGATTGTCCGCATTACCGAACTGGCAACCGCGGAGAAACTTCCGCTGGTGATAGTTACTGCCAGCGGCGGGGCGCGGATGTATGAAGGCATGTTGAGTCTGATGCAGATGGCAAAAACCAGTGCGGCGCTCAAACGTCACGCCAATGCCGGCTTGGCTTATATTACGATCCTCACCCATCCGACTTATGCCGGGGTTACTGCAAGTTTTGCTTCTCTGGGAGATCTGACGCTGGCCGAACCTGAGGCCATGATCGGTTTTGCCGGTCCGCGAGTTATCCGCGATACGGCCCAGGCGAAGTTGCCGGAAGGTTTTCAGACGGCGGAATTTCTGTTGGGAAAGGGAATGATCGACCGAATCATCGATCGGAAAAATCTGCAACATGAGCTTGCGCTTTGCCTTGAATATTTCACTTCAGGGTGTAAAGTGCAGGACGGATCGAAATAATTTAGTATTTTGCCGCCGGTCTGACGGACCCTGTGCGTCGGCGGTTCGCCAACCGAGTCAGGTGGGGAACCAAGCAGCTCTACGCGAAATCGCCGAGCGCCGCAGGTGTTTCTGGCAAACCGGCGGCTTTTTTAATTTATAAACCAACGCTTTGAGGTAGGAAATGGCTAGAATTGACGGACGGACGCCGGAACAGTTCAGGAGAGTGAAGTTTACCAGGGACTACCTGGCACACCCGCTTTCTTCGGTACTGGTGGAATTCGGCGGCACCAAAGTGATCTGCGCCGTTTCTCTGGAGTCGGGGGTTCCCAACTGGATGCGCAACCAGAAGATTGCCGGTGGCTGGGTCACCAGCGAATACGGTATGCTTCCGGCGTCTACTCACGACCGTGTCCAGCGCGAATCCGGCAAAGGCAAACCCTCCGGCCGTACCATGGAGATCCAGCGTCTTATCGGCCGCAGTTTCCGTTCGGTGATCGACCTCGAGGCGCTTGGCCCCAATACCATCTATATAGACTGTGACGTGATTGATGCCGACGGCGGAACCCGTTGCGCCAGTATTACCGGTGCGTCGGTGGCGCTGCAGCTGGCCTTTGCCAACAGCGGTCTGCTCAAGCGGCTTGGCGGTAAGAATCCGATGCGCGAAAATGTTGCCGCCATCAGTGTTGGTATTGTCAATGGCGAACCGGTTCTCGACCTCTGCTACCATGAAGACTCCAAGGCGGAGGTGGATATGAATGTGGTTATGACAGAATCGGGCAAGTTTGTGGAGATTCAGGGTACGGCCGAAGCGCAGCCGTTTTCCGATCAACAGCTCAATCAGATGCTCAGTCTGGCCCGCAACGGCCTGGAAAAGATTTTTGACCTGCAGCGCAAATGTATCAGCGGAACGGCGGAACACCATGTCCACAAACCCCGCAATCCGCGTCCGGGAACACAGTTGGGAAGTCTCGGCGAGGTTCTCGGCGATATCAAGTTATAACTTTTCATACAGGAGAAGGGCCGCATGACCAACGAATACCAGGTTATCGCTCGTAAATGGCGACCCCAGCGTTTCGCCGACATGGTCGGACAGGAACATATCATCGCCACCCTGAAAAATGCCATACGCCAGCAACGTACTGCCCATGCCTATTTGTTTGTCGGACCGCGCGGTATCGGCAAGACGACGACGGCGCGTATTTTTGCGAAAGCCCTTAACTGTACTGCGCCGGAAGATGGCGAACCATGCTGTAAATGCGAATCCTGTATTTCCATCGCTAATGAAAGTAATATTGATGTTATTGAGATCGACGCTGCCAGCCAGAACTCGGTGGATAATATCCGGGACCTGCGCGAAGAGGTAATGCATGTCCCGGTCTCTGGCCGCTACAAAATTTACATCATTGACGAAGTGCACATGTTGTCGAAGCAGGCGTGGAATGCGCTGTTGAAAACAGTGGAAGAGCCGCCGCGCCATGCCAAGTTTATTTTTGCCACCACCGAAGTGCATATGGTTCTGCCCACCATTATTTCGCGCTGTCAGCGTTTTGACCTGCAGCGTTTATCAACCAGGATGATTGCAGGGCGCCTGGCGGAAATCGCGGAGACGGAAAAAGTGAATATTTCCTTTTCCGCCATTGAAGCGATTGCCAGGGCCGCCGACGGCGGGATGCGCGATGCACAGTCGCTTCTCGACCAGATGATAGCTTTTTTTGGATCATCCGGCAGCGAGCAGATTTCCGAGGAGCAGGTTTTGTCGCTGTTTGGCCTTACCGCCGCGACAGAAATCGAGAATCTGGTCCGTGCGGTTTTTAACAATGACCGGGGGGGGGCGGTTGCCAATATTCATTCCCTGGCGGTACGCGGTAAGAATCTGGAAACCTTGTTTGGCGATCTGCTGGAGTTTATCCGTGGCATTCAGTTGTCGCAGATCCTTACCAACCCGGAAAATGTGCTGGAAGAGAGTACCGAATCGATCGGCATTTTCAAGGAAATGGCCGGGCAGGTGCCGCCGGACAAAGTTCAGCGGCTGCTGGAGACGCTGGCTCCCGTGGGAAGAACGCTGCATGATGCTTTAAATAAGCAGGTCTATCTGGAAACAATTATCCTCAAAGCAATGCGTTTTGCGCATTCGCTCCAGATTGATGACCTGATTGCCCGTCTGAACCAGATCCGTAATGCCGGGGAGCTGGAAATCGTAGATAAATTACCGCCGATTGCGGCGGTTCCAATGACCGTTGCGCCGAAAGCGGAGGTTGTAGTTCCGGCAGAACCGGTGTTAATGGCCGCTCCGGTTTCTGTGGCGGTTCAGGACCAGCCGTCCGTGTCATCTATAGAGGCGGCGGCGGAGCCGGTAAAAGCTTTAACGCCTCAACCCGTGGCGGCGGTTCCAGAGCTTGAAGCTGTTTCAGATAGCGATGACGTACAGGCTTCAATCCCGACACCGGAACAACCATCTGCCGTGGTCGAAGACGACATGGCGATGATGGAACAGGTTCCGGCAGAAGCGGAAAAAATGGATTACGCTGCCGGGGATCAAGGCGCGGATGATGCTGTCATTGAAGAGGTTGTGCCTGAAAGTACTGAAGGCGGGGCGGTCTATGATGTTGACCCTTATCTGGAAGATGTGCCGGCGCTGGAGAGTCTTGATGAAGACGAAATTCCTGTTGATGAGGTACTGTCGGAGCAAGATGCTGTGTTGCCCGCAGACAATGCATTGCCTCTGGTTGCGGTTTCGCAAAACGGCGACTCTTTGACAGAGGCCAAAGTGTTGTGGGACAAGATGGTGGTGGCCGCAGAGGAACGTCAGTTACTGAATACTTCGAAACGTTACTACATGCGTGAAGCAACTCCGGAATCATGGAGTAATTCGATATTGACGGTGGCATTTGATGCCAATCAGGAACAACTTCATGCGGGTGAACTTAATCAGGAGCATAAAGTGCTGCAGCAGTTGCTGATGGATATCAGCGGCGACTGGTCGGCCGCGGTTCATATCGAGACCCGTCACGGGTTGAAGAAAGAGACCGGAGAGACACGCTCTGCAGGGCGTCGGCTGCCGGAGGAATTACGTCAGACGGCGGAGGCCAACCCCTATGTCCAGGATGTTCTGGATCTATTTATGGGGGAAATTGTGGATGTTCACGGATAATCAGGCGGAAATAATATAATTTAAGGAGCAGTAAGATGTTTGGTGGTTTAGGTGGTCTTGGCGATATTGCCAAATTGATGAGTATGGCGAAGGATTTGAAGGGCAACATGAAAGCCATTCAGGAAGAGGTCGGCAACCGCGAATTTACCGGCAGCAGCGGAAGCGGCGCGGTTCAGGTGGTCATATCCGGCAAGATGGAAGTTAAGAAGATTTTCATCAAGCAGGAGGCGCTCAAGGATGGTGAAGTGTTGCAGGATCTGGTTGCCGCCGCAGTCAACAGCGCGTTGACGGAGGCAAAAAACGCACTCAAGGCCAAATTGGAAGAAATGACCGGCGGTCTCGGTCTTGATCTTCCCGGCATGTTTTAATCCCTGCCGAAGATGGCGGCGGCAGTGCCGCCATTATTGAAAAACGGGTTCGTTTTTTTTAAACGTTGGACTTCGGTGAAATATAACATCGGGGAGGCGAAATGAACGGTTCGGGGTTTCCGCAGGCGCTCGAAGAGCTCATCGATCTACTGAAAGGTCTGCCCGGTATCGGCAGACGCAGTGCAGAGCGTATGGCATTGGCGTTACTAAAATGGCACCCGGAAAAACTTGAGGTGCTGGGCGACCTGCTCAAAGAGTTGCCGTCACGTATTACCTTTTGTCCCGAATGCGGTAATCTGGCAGAAAGTGGCGAACTGTGTTCCATATGCAGTGCGCCATCCCGCGATCATGCCGTCATCTGCGTAGTCGAACAGGCAACCCAGATCGTCAACATCGAAAAGAGCGGCCTGTTCCGCGGTGTCTACCATGTGTTGGGCGGTAAATTGGCTCCACTGGAGGGACGGACTCCTGAAAGTTTGAATCTGGAATCGCTGGAACGCCGGGTTGCCGGCGGCGAGGTCCATGAGCTGGTCATGGCTCTGAGTGCCGACGTGGAAGGTCGTGCTACCGCCGTTTATATCGCCAACATGTTCAAGGATTGCAATCTGAAGCTGACACGCCTGGCCAGCGGTCTGCCTGCCGGATCGGACATCTCCTATGCCGATCCCGAAACTTTAGCCGCCGCCTTTTCCGGGCGCGTTTCCCTGCGTTAAAATTTTCTCCGTAGTTTTATATTTCCGCATTTGCCGGAGCCGCAAACAGGGCATACATTTATGAGGAATAATCAGAAGTAACGCAGGGATATTTTTATGATACAAAAAATCGAAGCATTAAAGAAGAATCTGCTTGCGGTAATTCGCGGCAAGGCTGAAACCGCCGACCTCATCATCACCGCACTCTGTGCCAATGTCAATGTCCTGATGGAAGACGTACCCGGCGTCGGCAAGACGACGATGGCCAAAGCGCTGGCCGCTTCCGTCAGCGCCGACTTCAAGCGCATTCAGTTTACACCGGACCTCCTTCCGGCTGATATTGTCGGCTGTTCGATTTTCAATCCCAAAGACGGGGTCTTTAATTTTCGCCAGGGCCCGGTTTTTACCAATATCCTGCTGGCCGACGAGATTAACCGGGCTTCGCCGCGTACTCAGTCGGCGTTGCTGGAGGCCATGAGCGAAAAACAGGTAAGTATTGAAGGACGGACTATCCGTCTTTCCGATCCATTCATGGTTATCGCCACGCAGAACCCGATTGAATATCAGGGCACTTATCCGTTGCCCGAAGCGCAGTTGGACCGTTTTGCCATGCTGGTTTCAATTGGTTATCCCGATGAAAAAAGTGATCTGGACATCATCTATACCCATCGTACCCACGATCCGCTGGATAGTCTTACCCCGGTGTTGTCGCTGGAGGATATCCGGCAGATCCAGACCGAGGTCAAGGAGGTTAAGATCGAGGAGTCGGTAGCTCGCTATATTGCCGCGATTGTTCGCGCGACCCGCGAAGATGCCCGGATTATGCTCGGTGCAAGTCCCCGCGCCATGATAACGATGTTGCACTGTGCCCAGGCCAGGGCTTATGTCCGCGCCCGTTCCTACGTATTACCCGAGGATGTCAAGTCGCTGGCGGTAGATACTCTGTCTCACCGGTTGGTGCTGGAAAACAAATCGCGTTATTCCGGAGTGGACAGCCGAGCGGTGGTCAGCGAGATCATCGACAAGGTGAAAGTTCCGGTATAGCCGCAGTCCGCGCAACTATTATTTTTTCAAGGATGGGCGATGAGCAATAGATGGCGAAAATTACGGGAGAACTATCTTAACGGTCCGGACTGGATCCGCATTCCCGATCTTTTGATCAGCGGAAAATACAAGTCTCCGACTGTGATGATTTTTTCCTGGCTTTATGCCTGGTATATCCGCTGTTTTACGCTGCCGGGCCGGATGATCGTCATGGTTTCGCCGCTATTGTTCGGCTATACGCTGTTATCGGTACGTACTCCGATCCGGATTCTGGCTTTTGCGGTTGCCGCGATATTTGCGGTGGACTTTTTTTTCGGCCTGACCTTCCGGCCATTTCTGCGGATCAGGCGTAGTGCGCCGCCGCGTGCGCGAGCCGGAAGTGAGGTGGAGATTGATTATGAACTATACAATCGCCGTACTCTGCTTCCTGCGGTTGATGTGGAACTGGATGCCTATTTTCGCGACAAGGGTTTGGAGTTTGTCACCGATCCGGCTTCGGTAAATATGATACCCGGGCGACGAAGGCAGGCGTTGAGGGCGAGGGTTGTAGCACGGCGTCGCGGACTCTATACGCTACCGGCGCCGATTGCCGATTCCCGGTTTCCTCTGGCACTTTTTAAATGGAGCTGCCGCGACGGGAATACGGAAAAGCTGCATATCTATCCGGCGTTTCATCCGCTGCTGGACCTTGTACTTCCCGTCGGCAAACGTTTTCAGAGAGAGGGGACGTCGCGCGTGTCCAAGGTCGGCGAATCGCTGGATTTTGCCGGTTGCCGCGATTTTCGTTCCGGCGACGATCCGCGCCATATCCACTGGCAGAGTACTGCCCGGACGGGTAAGCTGATAGTCAGGGAGTACCAGGAGGAATATCTCAGCCGGGTCGCGGTAATCGTTGACACCTGTGTCAAGCCGCCGTCATTCTCTTTTCGCCTCAGAAAAACGCTAAAACCAGAATACCCGCAGCTTGAGGCGGCGATTTCGCTGACCGCATCGCTGGCCGATTTTCTTGCGCGTGGCGACTTTGTCATCGACTTTTTTGCCGCCGGACCGGAAGTTTACCATTTCAAAGGAGGGCGCAGCCTGGCTTGTCTCGACAGTATCCTCGATATCCTTTCCTGTCTCGAGCCGAACATCAATAAACCGCTGGAGGCGCTGACGCCGATGATTATGGATGAAATCACGGGGATAGGCAGTGCGGTTGTCGTACTGCTGGACTGGAATGAGGAGCGCAAGCTGCTGATCGAAAACCTTAAACGGCATGGCGTGGCATTGAAATTGATTTTGATCCATGGTCATGAGGAGACCATGATACCGGAAGAGGCGACTTATTTTTCGCCTGACGATATATTAAAGGGGAATGTGAAGCGGTTATGATCCAGCAGGAAAACAATCATAAGCCATTATCGTATATGTTGTTGACGGCGGGAATAATCCTGCCGCCGGCCTTGTTGTTTTCTATTTCCGCCGATCTGCCCCACATTTTTTTGTTTACCTTGCTGGGGATGGCTTTTTCTCTGTTGCTCCGGCGGCCGGTGCCGTACAGTGACCGTTCTGTTATCTACAGTCTGGTGGTTTCGATCGTGGCGGCGTCGTTGTTCGACCTGGTGTTTCCGATGCGTGACAACCGGCTTGGCTATATCAGTATCTTCTTTTACCCAAATATTCTGGTCCCGTTTCTCCTCTATTGTGCGGTCTGTGTGACGATGTTCCGCCCCCATCCGCGCGGTTTGGGAATCATCATTGCCTGTGCTCTGGTCTGCATGGTTTTTGGCGGTGATGTTTTTAATAATAATGTTCCCGGAGAGAGGTTGCCGTTCTGTACGCCGCTGGTCAGGCAGATCTACCGTTTTTTCGGCATGATAACGGTTTTGGAGATGGTGATGATGCTGGCGGCGATGTTTTACTGTGTCAAGGGGACGAACCGGGTCGAGGTTCGCAAACTGCAGACGCGGCGCTTGCTGTTGAAAGCCGCAATTTTGCTTCTGGTTCCGATATTGGGTGGAGGGGGTATGTATTATTACCTCCGGCATGAAAATACTTTCCGGCACATCGAGAATTATCTGTTGCGGATCGGAGTAAAGAAATTCATGCGGCAGCCTGGGCGGATTGAGTTCGGTAAACAGGTCGATTTGAATGTCACCATTTCTCCCGAGATCCAGCAGAACCAGTCGCTGATCCTGCTGCGGGTAAAGAGTAAGACTTCGCCCGGCTATTTGCGCGGGAAGGCGTATGTCAATTACGCAAAAGGTTTTTGGACCGTACCTGAGGGCGGCGGGCCGACGTTCAAGGAAGAAAAACACACCGGGATGATTGCTTATACCACGTTTCTGGTGCCTCCTGAATCCAAGTCGGGGGTCAAGCAGTATGACGTTTTTCCCGCCGGGGGTTTTTCGACGCAGTTTCTGCTGTTGTCAGGTGGCGCACGGCGGATTGACATCATTGCCGACAAGCTGGAATGCAGTCGTGATGGCAACATTGAAGTCAAGGAATGGATGAAGGACGGGGGCTATTCCTATTTTACGGAAAAGGCGGAGCAGGAAACGGCCTGGCCGTTACCGGAATCGCCCGAAAGACCGGAATATCTGCAGGTGCCGCCGGAGCTGGTTCCAGCGCTGGATAGTTTTATGGCGGAAGCCATGAAAGCATATACCGGAAAGCCGTTGACCGATTCTTTACTTATCGCATATCTGATCCGCTATTTTAACAACCATTTGAAATACAGTCTGCAGGGTTCGGATCCGAAAGGCGGGGATCCGGCTATGCATTTCCTGCTCAATTCCCGTCAGGGGCACTGCGAACTTTTTGCTACGTCGATGGTACTGCTGTTGCGGCGGCAGGGAATCCCGGCGCGTTATGTGACTGGGTTTATCTGTGAGGAACAACATCCTTCCGGCAGTTACTTTGTCAGCCGGCTGGGCAATGCCCATGCCTGGCTGGAGGCCTGGCCTCGCGATCGCAAAAGATGGGAGGTGGTCGAGCCGACACCCGCGAGCGGTGTTCCCAACTTTCATCATCGCTGGGGGGTGGCGGAACACTGGGGCGACCGGTTCAGCCTGATGTTTCGTGAAACGTTGGCGTTGCTGCGGCGCGGGGTGGTGGCAAAAGCCATCATCACGGTTGCCGGCGCCATCTATGATCTGCTTTATGACTTTGTTGCACATCCGGTTCGCGGCCCGCTGTTGTTGTTTGCCTTTATTGCCGGAGGGTGGTGGTTGCGGCGCCGCTGGCGACGACATAAATTTGTCCGTGAAATGACACTGTCAGACCGCTTGGCGGCATTACAGCGTGTTTTTGACCGGATCGAAAAAACGCTTTCCCGTATTTATGGCGAAAACCGTGAGGCTGGAGAGACGGTTGACGAATGGTTGACGCGGCTGGAAAAGAAACAGCCAGTCCCTGAAGAGATCATGACGGCGGTAAGCCGCTATCGCGAGCTCCGTTTTTCCGGCAATGAGCCAACGGTCGGCGATTTGGACGAGTTTAGAAATGGTGTAATGATTACCCTTCGAAGGTTGCGTTGTATTCATATCAATAAGAGCAGGGAGTAATATGAATCCACAGGAACTGGGAAAAAAGTATGATCGAATTGCCATGTGGTGGCAGGAAGAGTATTTCGATTCGCAATATGGAGTGGAAAAACTTTCCGCCATATTGAAAATGGCCCGGGGACACGGTAACGCGCTGGATATAGGTTGCGGTTGCGGGGGCAGAATGATCCGCGCGTTGGAACAGCATGGCTGTAAAGTCACCGGGGTTGACGTTTCCGGGGAGATGATCCGGCTGGCACGGCAGAACCATCCCGAAGCCGAGTTTCATCTTGCGGACATCTGTTCCTGGCAAACGGCAAAGCGGTTTGATTTTATTCTTGCCTGGGACAGTACTTTTCATCTGCCATTGTTGCGGCAACGCCCGGTTCTCGAAAAACTTTGCGGGTTGCTGAATCGCGGAGGAATATTGTTTTACACGTTCGGTAATGCGGTTGGCGAGCATACCGACACCTGGCGTGAAGATACCTTCTATTACAGTTCGATCGGCATTAACGGGAATCTGGCGGCGTTAATGGAGAACAATCTGACGGTTATGCATCTGGAGCAGGATCAGTATCCGGAACGCCATGTTTGCGTTGCTGCCCGGAAAGACTGAGGCGTTCTTCAGAAAAACGACCGTTTCGCAGATAGTTGATGGCCAGTTCTGCCGCTTGGCGAGTATACATGATCAAAGAATGTGTAGTGTTGATGACCGTGTGGTCTTTCATGCCGTAGAGAACCGTATAACGTTGCGAAACCTTATTGTCGAAACGTCCGGCAATGATACCGATATCGAAGCTGTCGGGGACCGGAACCTGGTGGATATAGGCATCTGGCGCACTGCTCAATTCTCCCAGTGGTTTTATCCATCGGCGTGAGAACGGCAATATTTTCACGGCCACTTTTGCCATGTCGGAGCCATGGTTTGGCGGAGCCATCATGACAATACGTCCGATGTTTTCTGCCTTGAGACAATTCCCGTCGCCGCGGCCGATGCAGCCCAGTGCTTCCCGGGTGATGATTCCGCCCATGCTGTGAGTGACGATGTTGATCTTTTTCCCCGGATGATTGGAGGCTACCTGTTGCAGGAAAGATAAGAAATCAAGCCCATGCACCGAGATGTTTTTAGTGGTTGTTGCATAGTCATAGAGATAAACCGCATACCCGGCCCGGTTGATGCGTCTGCCTAACCACATCATGTTACGCCCCCGTCGAATCAGTCCGTGGACCATTACGGCGATTTCACCCCCGTCATTATTGGGGGACGGGAAATAATATTTTTTTGCCCCGGCAATGCGGCAGAAATGGCGGCTCAACGCGCTCATATGGATTCCGCCAGCTCCTTAAGTTTCTGCAGATCGATTTTGCCGGTGCCAAGCAGGGGAATCTTTTCCACGAAAATAAAATCTTCCGCTTTGGGAATCCACAGATTAGGCATCTGTTTTTCACGTAACTGCTGAATGATCGAATTAATGTCCATGTCTTTAACCGTGTAGAAGACAATCAGTTTTTCCCCCTTTTTAGGGTCGCTCTTGCTGCATACCGCAACACAGCGTTCTTCGGTTTCGAGAATCTCATTAATTCCCGTTTCCACCAGTTCGTGGGGGACCATTTCTCCACAGATCTTACTGAAGCGAGAGAGCCTTCCGGTAATTGTCAGATAGCCGTCCCAATCCATTTTTGCAATGTCACCTGTATTGTACCAGCCATTTTTAATGACTTTGGCGGTTGCCTCCGGATCATCGAGGTAACCTTTCATCACCGAAGCGGCGCGGACCATCATTAATCCTGGGGTATTTTCCGGCTGGATGTCGCCGGTGTCCGGATCAACGATCCGGACGCAGATCCCGGGTAGTGGAACCCCGATGCTGCCGTATCTTCCTGCATGGGTTCCAAGCGTAAACATACTGTTCGAAAGATTGATTGAAACAATCGGTGAAAGTTCAGTACATCCGTATCCCTCCACCAATGACAGCCCTGTCATGGTTTTAAACTTGTCGGCGATGTCATGGCGGAGCTTTTCCCCGCCGGTAATGACCAGGCGGAGTGATTTGAACTGGTCACCGTTGACCCGGCGCATGTATGCCTGCAGGAACGTGGGAGTGGCCATCATCAGGGTGATGCTGTGTTCTTTTACAAGTCGGCAGACGGCAGAGCTATCCAGCGGGTTCGGGATATATACCACTTCCGTCCCGGACATGATCGGAACCCAGAAGCATACCATCATGCCGAAAGAGTGGAACAGGGGCAGGTTGCCAATCAGTTTATCGCTTTTCCGCCAACCGATCACCCGCCAGAAAGAGAAGAAATTGCTGTTACAGTTGTGATGTGACAGCATGACGCCTTTGGGGGTACCGGTGGAGCCGCTGGAAAAAAGTACGACGGCGGTTTTATAGAGGTCATCATAACTGGCCGGCGAAAACATATTCATCAATTCACGCGAAGGAAGCAGGAATGCTGTGACTGAAGTCCAGAATTTGTTCTCACGTGAGGTTCCCATGGCGATGTCTTCCAGAAAGAGCATATTGTCCAATGGCGGAATGCTGGCTTTATTGATAAAACCGCGGCTGGTAAGGACGTATTTCAAATTGGCCTTGCGGATGGACGCTTCCATGGCAGAGGTTCCGGCGGTGAAGTTGAGAATGGCTGGGGTTTTGTCTGCCATCATGATTGCCAGCAGCGCGGTGGTATGGGCGGTACAGTTGGGTAACATGACGCCGACATATTCACACTCTTCTGGAAAGTATTTCCGGATTTCCCGGCTCAGCAGCAGCGAACGCACCAGCAGGGAAAAGTTGGAGATGGAGTTGCCTTCAAAGTCCCGGATGGTTTTCTGGAATGGATGGCGCTTGGCCCGGCGGACAAAGTGGTAATGCAGTGTACGTTCGCCTTTCCGCGGCGGCATTTCCGCTTCGGCGGCCAGCTCCGAAATCGCCTGACGGATCTGGTAGGCGGAAAGGTTTGGCGAAATCGGATTGCCGATGGTGGCGGAAACGGGGATCGGTATTTCATGTGGCGGAGTAAGCTTGAGTTTGCCGTTCGACGTTGTCAGAAGGCTGCCCCATACCATTCCCAGACGGACTGGGATAATCGGCACTTCCATGTTCTCCGGCAACATGCGGTTAAGTCCTGCCTTGAAACCCTGCATGATTCCGTTTTCTGTAATCGACCCTTCCGGGAAAACGCAGATGAGACCGCCGCTGGCGAGAATTTTCCGAGTATGGCGGAACAAAGATTGCATCTGTTTGGGTTTCTGAGTTGCGGGGACCTCAATGAAGCCCGCCCAGCGCAGCAACGGATAAAGCAGGGGCAGGCGGTAAAAATCCTCGTGCACCATGAAGTGAACTCGCCTCGATGTACATGCGGCGATGAAAAATGCATCAACGAATGAGACGTGATTGGCAATCAGCAATGCAGGTCCAGACTCTGGAATACGCCCTGTGTTTCTGACTTTTAATCGGTAAAGCGTGTGAGTCAGCATAAAAATGAAGAAACGGAACAGAATATCGGGATGGACAATGATTACCATCGCAGTAATGCCCAGTAGCATTAATGAGAAGGTGATATTCATTCCCCTCAACGGAACCTTGAGAAATATGCAGGAAACAAAGACGATCAGAATGGTAGCAATGACAGCAATATAATTAATGGTATTTCCCATAGCGAAAAAATCGCCTCGTTCTTCCGGCGGAGTGTTTTCCTGTTTGAACTGGAGAACCGGGACGACAAAAGACCCCGCGAAAAATCCTGCGGCCGTTACTGCCGCGATGAGCCAGGGGAAATATGCCAAATCGTCGTAAATGAAGGGGATACTGCCGGAATGATTGAACATCAGCGGAAAAATTACCATGCCGACTGCGCCGAACAGCATTAACCCCTGCTCCATCTTCCGCCGGGAGATATATCCGGCAAAAAGTCCACCGGCGGCAATTCCCGCCATAAACATTACCAGCGTCGGCATTGGGCTGGCGAGTTTCATTTGCGCCATATCCCGGAGCATCAGGTTATGCATCAGAATAAATACGAAAATATAGGTGACATAAGTAAAAAATATAAGATCCGAAACAACCGCAAAGCCAGCCCCTTTGTATCGCGATGGCGCGGTGAAGGCGTTGATGGAGTCTTTCAATCGGGACCAGCGCCATGCCATCCGTGGTGCTCCGGGGAGGGTTGCCGGCAGGTGGAAC
>QKAL01000301.1 GCA_003246475.1 Lentisphaerota bacterium | reverse complement strand
ATTATACCTCTATCTTATAATAGCAAGGTTTTTCCCATTTTTCAACATATTTGAGACGGGTATGGCATAAAAAGCGATCAAATTGTTTCTATGTGGCTTGAGAAAAATACAAATCAGTATAATGTTCTTATAACAGGGCGAGACACACGGGGGTTACTTTTATGGATAAAGAGAAGAGAATTTTAATCGTTGACGACGACCGCGATTTCCGCGAACAGCTTACCCAGCATCTGCTTAATTCATTTAAACGGAATGACACAGTTTCTCTGGTCGAACGAGTCCGGGCAGCGCTCCATGCATCCTCGGGTGAAAACGACGAACGCGATTTTACGCCGGAGCCTTATGTTATTCACGGCGCATCCCAGGGGCAGCAGGCCTATGAAATGGTACAACAGGCACTGAGCGAAGGCAAACCTTATGCGCTGATCTTCCTTGATATCCGCATGCCGCCGGGATGGGATGGCGTCATCACCCTTGAGCACATTTGGAAGATAGATAAAAAAGTTCAGGTCGTACTTTGTTCCGCCCATTCAATCTACAGCTGGAAAGAGGTCGTGGAAAAATTCGGCAAAAAAGACAACCTTCTGATCCTGAAAAAACCTTTCGACACCACCGTAGTAACCCAGATTGCTCTGGCCCTGACAGAAAAATATCTGGTTGAAAGAAATGCCGAGACCGGTTTCAGCAATGCGGAGATGTACCTCGACCATATCATCAACGGACTACCTACCCCCCTTATCGTCACCAATATCAACGGCAGCATCAACAGCTTCAACACGGCAGCAACTGAACTCACCGGCAAGACCAGTGAATCAGTCAGAGGCCGTCTGTTGTGGGAGGCGTTCCCTGAACTTTTGCATTGCCGCGGCGATATCAACGACGTTATCCGCGAGGGACGCGACTGCATCAGCCGGAATTTGCCTTTCAACTGTGCCGGACAGCGCCGGAATCTTGACATCTCCGTTTACCCCATGGGAAGCGAAGCAGCCATCATCCGCCTGCTGGAACCAACCGGAATAAGGGAAACCGCCGAAAGTCAGGAATATCTGCGCACAGTCAATTCCATTTATGAGGCAATTTCCAAATTAAAAAGCGATCTGGCCACCGAAGACCTCAACCAGCTGAAGATACAACTTGAACAGGATGTTTCCAAACTGGAGCATATCACCCAGGCATCGGAAAAAATGATAAAGAAGGCGTTGGAGGTAAATATTTCCGACTTGCGCACGATACTGGAAGAGGCTTTGAAGGATTGCAGCGACCTGTTCAAAGGTATTAAGCTTACACGCGAATTCAGTGAGGAAAAACTCTCATATGCCATTCCTGGCAACCAGTTAAAATTGTGCTGCTGGAACCTGCTGGTCAATGCAGCTGAGGCCATCAAAAGCCGGAAGCCGGAATTTGGCGACGGAGAAATAAGCGTTATGATCAACCGGGAAAAAATTATTGCTCCCCCCTCATGGACGCTACCTGAGGCCGCTGCGGGAGAATACATGGTCATCAAAATAACCGACAACGGCATCGGGATTGCCGACAATGTCGCGGCCAGGATCTTTGAACCGTTTTTCAGTACCAAGCGAACCAGTGGACTGGGGCTGGTTCTGGTCTACAATATCATGAAACAGTATAACGGCCACGTCCGGGTGGAATCCATTCCCGGCAAAGGCAGTACTTTTACCCTGTATCTGCCGGTATAAAACCGGCAACGGCAGGCACAAAGCAATTTTTTATCATAAGGGATTCATATCATGGCGCAAGGGGTCTTTATCGTTGTCATGCTTCTTCTCGCGGCGTCGTTATCGGCCATTTTCTTTAAAAAGATCAATTTTCCCTATACCATCGGTTTGGTTGTCGTCGGATTAATGTTATCCTTCGTCTGCCAGAAACTGGACATCGACACCGCCGGGATAAGATTGACTCCGGATCTGATCATGTATATACTGCTGCCGGCGTTGATCTTTGAGGCATCGGTCCATATCGACACCCGCGAAATGATGCGCAACATTGTCCCGACCATGGTCCTTGCGGCTCCAGGCCTGGTCATATCCACCGTCGCCGTCGGCGGGATCATGTATCTTACCACGCCCTTGAACATAACAGCGGCAATGCTGTTCGGGGCGTTGATCTCCGCCACCGATCCGGTAGCAGTGATCGCATTGTTCAAGGAGATCGGGGCGCCGAAGCGCCTGACCATGCTGGTTGACGGCGAAAGCCTGTTTAATGACGCAACCGCCATCGTCATGTTCAACATCATTAAAGGCATCGCTTTTTCCGGTATTGCCGTCGGACTCTCCACCTGCATCGGGGGGGCAATGGATTTCATCTGGGTATTCTGTGCCGGACTGCTGGTCGGCGCGGTCGTTGGCATGGTAATGATCCTTATTATCGCCAAAGTAATCGGCGAACCTCTGTTGCAGATTGCGCTGTCAACAATCGTAGCCTATACCGCTTTCATCATCGCCGACAAAGTGTTCGAAGTCTCCGGAGTAATGGCGGCGGTCGGCGCGGGAGTGGTGTTCAGCTATTACGCCACCACCCATTTTTCCGCCGACGTCAAACGCTACATCGAGCAGTTCTGGGAGTTTATGTCCTTTGCCGCCAACAGTTTCATTTTCCTGTTGCTGGGCTTTACTCAGGAAGTGATGTTCATAGACCTCAAAAATTACCGGCCGTTGCTGGTATATATCGGCTTTGCGATACTGGCGATCATTGTCGCCCGGGCGATTGTGGTTTTTGTACTGTGTCCGTTGATCGGCATGTTCCGTCAGAAAGACACTATCGACTGGAAATACCAGATCATTATTTTCTGGGGGGGGCTGCGAGGCGCGGTTCCGATGGCGTTGGTACTCAGCCTGCCGGAAGACTTCCACCGCCGTGAACTGCTCTTAAGCATCACTTTGGGAGTCATCCTTTTCACGCTGCTGGTACAGGGGACCACGGTCAGGAAACTGATGCACCTTTTCCGTATGGATCTGCCGGACACAAGTCAACGCGGCGGCATGATCTGGGCAGGACTTCTCTCGTCCCGAAAAGTCCTCAAGCGTCTTGAAAAACTCAAAGGCATAAAAATTTTTCCACGAAGCATGGTTCGGAGGTTCCACCAGGAGTATGCCAACCGGGAATCAGAATTCGAGTCACATCTTAACGAACACCGTTCCGCCAAAGATTTTCTCAGCGATACCTCCCGCCGCAATCTGTGGCTTGCTGCGCTGGCGGTGGCGGCAAAGACTTATCAGGATCTGGTCGAACGCGGACTCATCACTCCGGCCACCTATCATGACCTGCTCAACGTCACCCGGCGGCATACTGAAATCGTGGAAACACACGACAATCTGCCATCTTCCATGCGTAACGACGGATTCGACTTCCGGGCAGAACGCTGGTTCTTCCGTTTCTGTTCCAAATATGCCGCCAGCGGCGACCTGTACCGCAAAATGCTGATACGCAACCATTCCCGCGATCTGGAAAAGTCCTTTGCCATCCGCCGCGCCGCCGCCGGTATCGGCGAAATGCTCAAATACGCCAGGGAGTTTTTTGACGGCTATATGGAGCAAATCAATGAATGCGAGGAATATTTCCGTGAGGTTATCGAGAAAATGGATCACCGGGTCATGAAAATGAACAAGCTCAATCCGGAACTCATGGAAATGATCACCGAAGAGCTGTTGCAGCGCTATGTTCTGGACGCGGAAAAAAGCAAGCTCGAAGAACTTTCGGAAAAAGGCCTGTTGCCGGCAGACGTAACCGAACAGCTTATTCCCGGGCTCGAAGGACAGATGCTGGCATCCGTCCGTAAAGTATCTTAAATCCGCGGCTGCAGCGGTATTGCACTCTTGACGGCATTTCGGCAAGGGTGTAGATTATGGGGTTTTCATAAAAATGAGGCCGTTACACCATAATGAATCCTGTAATCGTAAAAACCGTCGTCCTGTTGATTATGTCCAACGTATTCATGACGTTCGCCTGGTATGGACATCTCAAGAACCTGAGCAGTAAACCCTTATACATTGCGATTCTGATCAGCTGGGGCATCGCCTTTTTTGAATACATGATCCAGGTCCCGGCTAACCGCATCGGCCACGGTACACTGTCTCTGGGACAACTCAAAATCATTCAGGAAGTCATTACGCTCAGCGTTTTCATACCATTTGCCGTTTTCTATATGAATGAAGGACTTAAACTGAATTACCTCTGGGCCGGGTTATGCATGGTCGGAGCCGTATATTTCATTTTCAAGTCCTGACGTCATTCAACTCATTAACAGGCAAGGATAAACAGACTGGCTTTTTTCGCATACATGTATTATAAAATTTTGATTTGAAGATAAAAACAGCACTTCAAAAAAGATACCATGCAGGTATAATACATCACAAATTTTACAATCCAAAACACTGGAGAATGAAGAATGTCTGTACTTGATAATATTGTCGCACCTGCAGCCAAATATCGTCCGATCCCATTCTGGAGCTGGAACGACAAATTGGAAAACGAAGAACTGCGCCAACAGATCAGAGATATGCATGACGCCGGTATCGGTGGCTATTTTATGCATGCCCGCGGCGGGTTGCAAACCGAATACATGGGACAGGAATGGTTCGACGCGGTGGAAGCATGCCTGGACGAAGGCAAACAGCAGGGCATGATCAGCTGGGCATACGACGAAAACGGCTGGCCCAGCGGATTCGGCGACGGCAAAGTAAACGGTCTGGGCATTGAATATCAGCAGAAATATCTGCGCCTGGAAAATACTACCGCCGGAGCCGCGGCAACCGCCGAACACACTATATCCATAATGTCCAACGGCACCATGATCGCAGATTTGAAGAGCCTACCGCCGGAAACTCCGGTCACCCGGCTATACTTCGACGTTAATCCCTACTATGTCGATACCCTTGACGCCAACGTCATCAGACGTTTCATCAACGAAATCTACCAGGCCTATTACGACCGCTACGATGCAGAAAAGCGTTCACAACTGGCAGGATTCTTCACCGACGAACCGCAGGTGTCGCGTAACGGTATTCCTTGGTCGTTCATCCTGGAACAGGAATACGAGAAAAAATATGGTGAGAAGCTGCTGCCCCTGCTGCCGCAGCTGTTTTTGAACGAGGGAGATTTCCGCCGGACCCGTTACCGCTTCTGGAATCTGGTAACCATCCTGTTCATGAACAACTTCATGAAACAGATTTATGACTGGTGCGAGGAGCACGGCATGCAGATTACCGGGCACCATGTATTGGAAGAAACCTACGGTTCCCAGCTCACCAGCAACGGCGCGATCATGCCTAATTACCAGTATTACCACATTCCCGGCATGGACTGGCTGGGACGTTTCATCATGCCGGTCACCACGCCCGTCCAGGTGGCATCGGTTTGCGCTCAGACGGGGAAGAAGCAGATTCTGTCGGAAACGTTTGCCCTTTGCGGCTGGAATGTCAAATTCGAGGAGCTCAAATGGATTTTCCAATGGCAGATGGTTCACGGCATCAACCTCCTCTGCCAGCATCTGGAAGGTTACTCGCTGAAAGGGATGCGCAAGCGCGACTACCCGGCCTCGCTGTTCCGCCATCAGCCATGGTGGAGCGAATACCGTCGCTTTAACGATTATGTCACCCGCCTCGGCGTGATACTGGCGGAAGGCGAAATCAAAGTCGACACGCTGGTGATGCACGGTCAATCCAGCGCCTGGCTCTGCTTCGATAACGAGGCATACAAACTGGTCGAAAAATATTTTGACAGCCTGAACAGCCTCAGCAACCTGCTCGATTCCGCGCACGTCAATTTCCATTACGGCGACGAAACCATGATCGCCATGCACGGATCGACAACCGACGGCAAGTTTGTCATCGGCCGCCAGAGTTACTCGCTGGTCATCCTGCCGCAGCTCAAAAACCTGACCCGCAAAAACGTCGAACTGCTGACCGGTTTCGCTGCCGCCGGCGGCAAGATCCTCGGCATCAGAAATACGATAGAAAACGAACCGATCTATCTGGAAGGGGAAAAAGCCGACCTCTCCGGCCTGATTTCAAAGGTGGTCTGGTACGATTCCGAATCGGCACTGGTCGAAGCCATTCGTAACTATACGAGCGTATGCCCGGTGGTCAACGCCGGAACTCCGGAAGCCGAACGCAATGAGTTCAAACATCAGGTTGCCAAGGTCAACTTCACCCGCCGCTCCTTTGCCGATTTTGACGGGGCCCCCGCGGAAGTCTATTACTTCGTCAATAACGATCTGGAAAACGGCTTCGACACCGACATCTATCTGCCATGTGCCGCCGCCGACATCTTCGATCCGAATACCGGTAACGTAACCTCGGTCTACGGAGAAGAAGTCGAACCAGAATTAATCCGGATACCGCACTATTTCGTTCCCGCCGGCGATCTGGTTCTGATCGGACGACGTTTCACCGGCATTCCGGTACGCAAACGCGGTTACTGGCGCATGGCACCCGAAAACCTCAAAACCGATTTTGCCCCGGTCAGTCTCAATGGCGAATACCAGCTCGAAAAAATAACCGAAAACGTTCTCACGCTGGACTATTGCAGCTTCTATTTTGACGGCGTCAAACAGGAGGATCACGAATACGTACTGGTTATTCAGGACCGCCTGCTCAAACTGCGTCGCCCGGTCGATGTGGAAATGCGCTTCAAGTTTGAAACGGACGCCGGATATGACCTGAGCCAGCCCCTTGACCTCATCGTTGAAGATCCGTCGCTCTACACCATCACGGTGAATGGAACCGCGGTATCCAACCAGCCGCATGGTTATCTGGCCGATCCGGCGTTCAAGCGTATCGCCATCGGCAGCTGCGTTAAGCACGGCAGCAATGAGATCATACTGAAAATGCATTTTAAGCAGTCGGAAAAGGTCTATAAAAACATCGAAGCCGCAGCAGTGTTCGAATCGGAAAAGAACAAGCTCAGCTACGACATGGAAATCGAAACCATCTACCTGGCAGGGCAGTTCGGAGTAAAAACCCCGGGACAGTTCTCGCCGCTGGAACGAGAAGCCGTACGCTACACCGGCGCCACCACCATGACCGCCGTGCCACAAACCGTAAAACTAGACCAGATCGAACAGTGCAGCCTGCCCTTTTTCAGCGGCAAGGCCAGTTTGCGGCGGACCTTCAAAGTCACCCCCGGGGAAACCGATGGCCGCTATCTGATGTTCACCCGCAAAATGGCCAATATAGCCACAATCCGGATCAACGGCAAACAGGTCAACAGCTTCATCTGGAAACCGTTCGTCGCCTCGCTCGACGGAATTATCAGAGCGGGCGACAATGAGATCGAAATCGAGTTGACCAACAGTCTGCGCAACATGCTGGGACCGCACCACCTCGGGGAAGGCGAATGCTATGTTGTATGTCCTTCGTCGTTCTTTAAGGAAGATGGCGTATTCTCCCAATCTTGGGGTGAACCACTCGTTTGGAACGACAACTACTGTTTCGTCCAATTCGGCATGGATAACCTGAGAATCGTTTAATGACAGAATCCCAGAAAACACCGAAATCAGTAAAGATCATGCCCATAATACTGGCGTTGGTCGGTTTCGGTGTTTTGTTCCGCTGTTGCAGCAACCTCGGTACATTGTCGCAGTTTTACACCGGCAATGTATTCCGGGTCGGACTGATTCCGTGGTCGGATGCCCGGGGATGGGTCGATGGCGCACTGGCGGTAATGTCAGGCGGTGCCATCGACGGCTATCCGGCATTCCGACCGTTGACGCCGTTATTCCTTTCCGATATTTTCTCCCTGACAGGGGTTGATTATCTTTACGGAATGATTTTCCAGGGCGCTTTGTTGCTGACGGCTATCAGCATTGCCGCCTGGATACTTCGCGACGTTCGACCGCGATTGCCGGTCTACCTTTTCCTGGCACTGCTCAGCATCTGGAGGCCGGGGGTTGAAACCTCGTTCATTACGGAAGTACCGGGAATGCTGATTCTGATTCCCGGTTTCGCGCTACTGTGGCGTGGTACAGTCAAAAACCGTAACAAGGACACGCTGGCGGGAATTTTTCTTTTCGGGCTGAACCAGGCAATACGGCCATGGAATATTCTCACTTTGGCGTTACTGCCGTTACTGGCTTTCCGGGGAAGTCTTTCGTGGAAAAGAAAATTCGGGTTGTTTCTCGCCTATGTGTGCTGCGGAGCGGCCGGATTCGGCTTTCATCCGCTGGCAGTCGGACTATTCAACGCCCCGGATGCGGTTGGCGGCAATGAGGACAAAGCGTTGTTCGGCCGTGTCGCCGGCGGATCGTGGATGCTCTATTACTACGATCCGGTCATAACCAAAGCCAGAAACAACCCGGAGGTCACGCCGTCCGAACTGCGACGCCTCACCTATAAACGAGCCTGGGAGGTATTTCGCAGTCACCCAGAACTGCTGTTGCGCAGCACCGTTTCATCCTATATCGATTACAGTAAAAAACTGCCCTTGGAATTTGGTGGCGGCTTTACGTGCGGCCTGTGGCTTTTACTGATTTTCGCACTGCTCATTGCAATCGAAAAAGGTTTTGTTTTCAAGGCTCCGGAATGGGAAACCGGAAAGTGGCAAAGAGGTATACCGGCAGCCATTTTCCTGGTGCTTCTGGTTGCTGTTTACCAATGGGTGCTGACCGTTGTCGCCTTGTTCGGTATCGTCTCAATGTGTCGAAGAAAATATTTCTGCGGGCTGTCGTGGCTGATATTGCTCTATCTGGCCGGAGTATTGCTGAGCATTCCGCTGGTCGGAGATGACGGTGGCCTGCGAATCAAAATCGGCGGCGACATCATATTGTTTCTTACCGCCGCCACAGGAGCCGCCATGTTCCGACGCGGACAATTTCCAGCGGAATCCGAAACGCCTGAGGACCAACAACCGCTTTCCTGTCGCGACATGACACCGGTTCTCGCCTGTGCCGCCGGCGCCTTAGTCATCTTTATCGCCCTGCCCTGGTGTATCAAAATCACCGCATCGCCCGACCCGGATCGGAATTGGACCGGTTACTCTGCGCTCCCCAAGCAGTTGCCACCTTCAGCGCAAATCCTGTTTCCCGCCGAAATAGAGCGTATCTGGAATGAGTTCCCCCAGCCGTCATTTGAAAAATACAACGGCGTTGCGGCCGCATGGACCATCGATTATCATAATCGCGACGTGATTTTCGCCGCAGCAGCGGAAGGCTTGCGAAGCACACCCAACATCATGCAATTCTGGCCCCTCACTCCACTGAACGAACCACGCTCAATCATAGTTCGCGAAAACCGGTTTGCAATTATTTCCGGCATCCACCCGGAACAATTGTCTCTGCTGGAAAATAAACGCATTATCATTTACGGCAATCTGATTGCCAAACCGCGCGCGTATTTGTTCGCCACCGGTTACGTAATGGACGTCAAACGCATCGGCACACGCGATCCGCTGACCGATGGAATCAAGTGGGTCTTCGTCAATCGCAATTGAGCTCAGCAATGAGTTCTGCCACCGTCATAATCCCAATCCCCATATTTTTCATATCGAACAGATTGGCTGCATGTATCTCCGGCGTCTGTGCCATCACCGCGTCGGATATCAACACCACGTCGTAATCATAAGCCACCGCATCGGTAACAGTAGCTCGGACACAGTTGGGCGTCTGTACCCCGCAGATCAACAACCGGCGAACGCCGAGGCGGGTCAGGACAAGCTGTAGATCGGTCTGAAAAAAACCGCTGAAACGGGTACCACGTACCATGATGTCACCCTCTTTCGGCTGCAATTCGTCCACCACCGCAGCACCAAAAGTTCCCTCGACCAGAAAGGGACGGCAGGCAAACAATTCACGCCGGAAAGTCTCCACGTCCACACCATCCGCACGATGGATCCGGCTTTTGTAGATAACAGGTATTTGCCGTTCCCGGCTAGCCGATAATATCTGCGCAATCGCAGGAATGACTTGACGAAAGGAAGGTATCATGGACATGCCATCATTTTGCATATCGATAATTAACAGAGCAGTCGGCTGCGCCATCATTTTCTTTGTCTCCAATGATAATTTGTTCGCTGTATATACACTACATCAACTTAAATATCAATCAAGCTACTTAATTATTATTTAAGAAAAAAAATGAACAGCTCCCATATGGATCAATAAGGCAAAAAACTTAAATCACAATAACACATCGCGGTTGGTACCGTAGAATATATCATCCTGGTTACTGATCATCTTGCAGAATTCCTCAAAGGCCGACCACTGGTCGAAAATATCGAACTCATAACTGTGGCCCCATATATAGAAGAGCTTCGGACGGTCCGTTTTCAGGGATAAAAACTTTTCAGCCAGCTCGAACATCTTATCCCATTCGCCATGGTGGTACACCGTTGGATTGAAACGGAGCAGATTATCCTGAGGTTCAAAATCAGAGGTGGAAGTAATGGTCCGGGAATATTTGATTGCGGTGCGGCGGCGCAGTACATCAGCCACAAAGTCATTGTTATTGATGCCGCCGCAGGGATAAGCCATACCGACAACCGAATATCCGACAAGACTTTCCAGGTTTTTTCTATCTTCTTCTACCTGCCGCACAATTTCGTTTTCATCAAGTTCGGTCAAATTAGGATGCGTCAAAGTGTGAACAGCCACTTCATGCCCCCGGTAAAGGTCGCGAACTTCCCCCTTCTCCACCTTGTTATGAGAAATAGTCTGTCCGTCGCGATCTAAAGAGTTCAGCTGCCCCAACAGTTCCGAATTAATATTAAATGTGGCTTTCAAGTCATATTTATTGAAGATTTCCAGCAGTCTTCTGTCTTGAGTCACTCCATCGTCGTAACTAAAAGTAATCGCCTTAAATTTGCCATTAAAAGTATTCACGTCGCTGTTCCTTTACATGATTCATAATATTCTATGATCCGATAAATTACCAGTCACCGTCACAACTTTCAAGTTCAATCAAGCAAAGACCCAATACATGGATGACGTATACAGCTCAGGAAGAATCCGATCTGCACTGTAAGCCCCCCATATCAGAAGCAAAGGGTATTGCAATACATATTGTTCTCCATATCGCGTTACGCTATCCGCGTAATCAACAACGGAGCCCAAACAACGGCATTATTGCATGGAAGCTGTACCGCCAATCATTTTATTCCCCGACGCAAGTTTAAAGCGGAGTCAAGGATGCGTATTATAAGCAACTGGCTCCCCGCCTTAAGCTAGAGTCCGGTCATTTCATTTTCAGGACAATGACATTCTTCTGTTCGTCGGTCAATAACGAATCGGCAATAAACCTCGCCTTGCAGCACATGCCATTCACCCACATACCGGTCTCAGCATCAGCTTTCACCCGGGAAATCTGAACACTGAACTGATACTGCTTATAACATCCCGAGTAGGAGACATCATTCCATTCATTCGGCAGGCATGGCTTGATTTCAATACCGTTACCCTGCGGTTTAAAGCCAAGAATACCATTGTAAAAAGCACGAAAAACGGTACTGATAGTGCCCGAGAGGAATGCCCTCTCCCCTTCACAGCACCTCCCCGGCGCTTCGCTCCAGCAATTAAGTACGCCAT
The DNA here is from genome assembly GCA_003246475.1 of Lentisphaerota bacterium. Classification (GTDB taxonomy): domain Bacteria; phylum Verrucomicrobiota; class Lentisphaeria; order Victivallales; family SZUA-371; genus SZUA-371. Next base: position 3,464 of record QKAL01000301.1, on the reverse strand, counting down.
AGGGTTCGGTTTTACATTTTTCCACAGGATGAAGCTCCTGATCGTAGGGCAATGCATACTTTAGCACTTTTAACGCCATCGATCCGTAACCGGCTGACGTCAGCGCCCGAATCAGAAAACCTTGACTACCATGATTATATACCGTTCCGTTTTCCGCATTGCCCGGCGCCAGATCCCCTGATCCCATACGCCCGGCCATGACTACCGGAACATTACCCAGCGGCGGATAAAACAGACGGTACCCGTTCGGCCCCTTCAGCGATTCAAACTTCGCCAACAGATGCGACAGCTCTTTCGGCTCAAAGATTCCGGCGATAATGCCGAAACTGTTTACCGGCGAATTGACGCGCTCCACCCCATCGGGATCAAGGGTGGAAAATATCCATTCACCGTTATCTGTAAATACCCCATTGAGAAACCCGGACTTGTTCAAGGCATGCTTTCGAATTTTAGTCCGTAACATCTCAGCTTCTTCAGCGTAAAAATCACCTCGAGGCATTATTTTCGCCGCCATCCGGAGCAGATGTACGACATGGCAACTAACCATCACCGATTCACCTCGGCCCTGCAGCCCGGCGTTATTGATGGAATCATTCCAATCCCCGGCACGAATCTTCACAAGACCATGCGGGCCTCGGTTGTCCGGAGAAATATAATACTTTAGCAGCCGCACCGCATGTTCAAGTACCGTGGAGGGCTCAACTGAGTCCAGCCAGCGCAAGGACTTAGCCCAAAACGCGTTATCCCCTGAAAGATTCAGATAATCACACAAAAGCTCAAACACCCAGCAGCCCGAATCTACATAATCCCGCAGATCGTGCTTTCCTTCCGGCCCGTGAGTAGAAAATTGCCGGGGAAACGACCCCTCCAACCTCTGACAGGAAAAAACATCTTCCAACATTTTCCGCCCTGCATCCGGATACAGATAGGAGATGCCGGAGTAATCCTGCGCTGCGTCACGAGTACCACGCATCCCTGTCGGCCAGCCGCGGTCAAGCTTGCTTACCCAGTAAAGTTGCAACGGAAGCCATTCGTTAATATAACGGTTTAAGTCTTCATCAGGCGTATTAGCCTGAAAACGCTGCATCAGACTCCGATAAAATACCGTTTGTGTTACTTGATTGTCGCTCTGATAAGAGTCGGAAAGCATGTGGGTTGCCGGGGCAATTGCCTCTTTCAATTTGGCAACGTCAGTCTCCCCGGTATGGTGAAGAACAACGGTAAAACTGATGGATTCACCTTGACTCAGTACTATCTTGCCGCTCCGCATCGCCGCAACCGGCAGCTGCGAACTAATTGCATCATTGGAACGGAAATCCTCCAGTCGATATTCGACCGTGTTTTCGAGCAGCCACGCCTCATTCAACAAAGCTTCCGGACATTCGAAACTCCCCTTCCCGACAAATTTCTCAAAGCGCAGTTCCGCAGCGCAAACCGGAAGATCCGTCTGTATTACCGTATATTTGCGGTTAGTGATTTTTGCATCGGGATCACGGGTTTCCACCATAATCCCGGTTCCATGATTATTAAAAAACTTACAGCTTTGATAAAGTTCCGGTACATCCCACAACGCCAGATCCGGCTTGCTGTTATGAACACGCCAGACCGGAACCGCCTGCAATGAACGTTCTGCTCCATGATTGATAACCGTCACTTTCATGATTATCGACGGCGAATCTTTTGCAATCGAAAGTTTCGTATTGATCTCCCAATTATTCTGAATCAGATGATAATCGGCCGCTTCCGGCTGAAAGGTACACTGGAAATTTTCGGGATTTTTTTCCACCCCCAGAAAATTGGGTTTGAAAAAGTTACTGAAAATATTTTCTTCTTCATCCACAAACCAGACCAAAAAAGAAGGAATTTTTTCGTATCGTTCCTGCTTGAACAGCATGATCCCCCCGGGAGGATTGACCTGCGCATATCCGGCACCGTTATGGTTGATGCGCAGTAATATTTTCTCCGTGGTATAGATGTACCCCCACGGACGCTCAAGATTATATTCATTGATCGAAAAGCTTCCGGGCGCGGTTCCAAAACGCCCCCAACCATTTAACTCAATATCATTCAGGCTCATTAGCTGACAATCCCTTGCTGTTTTGTTTTATATATAACTATAAACGCACTGCTGTCACGTGTCAACGTATTTTTGCATATTTTTACGACGATCATACAGAAAAAATCAGTTGATTCGTTTCAAACATGATGTTATCTTAATAGGGATAAGGAGATTGGCAAAATGAGGATAACTCAACATGATATCGCCAGAGAAGCCGGAGTAAGCCGCTCACTGGTTTCCATGGCGTTAAATGGAACCGGCAGGGTCGACCCGAATACCAGCAGACGGATAGCACGTGCCGCCAAAAAACTGGGTTACCGCCCGGACATGATCGGCAAAACCATGCGAACCGGGCAGTCAATGACCGTAGGAGTACTTATCCGCGCATGCGACTCCTATTTTGGTCAAATGCTTCTCGGCATTCAGGAAACTTTGCAGAAACATAGCTATGTCCCAGTTGTTCTGGCGGTGAATAAACAAGAGTTCGAACCGCTTGAACAAGTAAAAAGGCTTTTGGCTCAACGTGTTGACGGCATTATCCTGAAACCGGAATATCAACTTTTCAAACAGCATGTCCAGGAGGTTGTTGATTGCCGAATTCCGCTGGTGACCGTGGACAACTACGTCCCCGACGCTGGCAATATTGATTTTTCCGGGGTCAACGACGAACAACTGGGATATGATGCGGCCGGTTATTTTCTAAAAATGGGCCATCGCCACCTTGCGGTTGCGACAATAACCGGGGATATGCATCTGCTGAAACGTGTCAACGGATTCAAACGTCACATTGAAGCAGCCGGAGGTTTTGTTACCAGCCTAGACGCCGACGACTATGATGATTTTTCCTGGAGGGAAAAGTTTACCTGTTCCGGAGCCACTGGCATTTTCTTTATGTCCGATATAATGGCAGCGGAATTTATTGAGCTGGCAACCATAGGCGGAGCAGTTATTCCCCGCGACTTTTCTGTTCTCGGCACAGGCAATTACGAATTAGGTAAATACTGTACCCCAAAACTGACCACTTTTGAGCAGCACTCCAAAAATATCGGCATCAACGCAGCCAGAATGCTGATTGAAAGAATGAGCGGCGACACCCCCTATGACGCCAATCAACGTTCCATGTTGGAAACCCCGCAGTTAATCGAACGTGACTCCGTTATAAAGATATAATCCCAACCCATCATTATAAAGAAAGCGAGTGGAAACAAGCCCTGCCTCGAATAATTGTAATATCCACAATTATCTTCAAAAAATTACAAAAAAAACAAATAAATTTATTTAAAAAAAGCACTACAAAATTTAGAAAGATAAAACTAATTTGAAATATTTCATAGATAATCTTATATTTGCGATGAAAATTATAATTTATTAGTTTTTCATATTCAGACTAAAAAACAAATATACT
>QKAL01000300.1 GCA_003246475.1 Lentisphaerota bacterium | reverse complement strand
ATCGATAAGATCATCAATCTGCCGGATGGACTTTTCCTGGTAACCGGGCCCACCGGTTCCGGCAAAACCACCTCCCTCTATGCGTTTTTGAACAGTATCAATACTCCGAACCGCAAAATCATCACCGTAGAAGACCCGATCGAATACCAGCTCTCCGGGATTAATCAGGTTCAGGCTGATAAACAGGTCGGGTTGACCTTTGCTATGGCGTTGCGAGCCATGTTGCGTCAGGCCCCCAATATCATCATGGTGGGGGAAATTCGCGAACTTGAAACTGCAGCGATTGCCATTAATGCTTCGATGACCGGGCATCTGGTGTTCAGTACCCTGCATACCAACGATGCGCCCGGTGCGGTGACCCGTATGGTGGATATCGGCGTAGCTCCCTTCATGGTGGCGCAGTCGGTGCGCGCGATTATGGCACAGCGTCTTTTGCGTCGTGTTTGTAAAAACTGTGTGGCTCCTTGCCCTCCGACGCCGACGGAAATCCGGGTGTTGGGGTTGGATGAAAAGACTTTGGCGACTACTCAGTTTGTGCGCGGCAAGGGATGCCAGCTCTGCGGCGGAACCGGTTATAAAGGCCGCGTTGGTATTTATGAGATCTTCATGATGTCGGATACGATCCGGGATCTGGTCTTTGCCAATGAATCGACGATGATGATCCGTGAGGCGGCACGTCGCGAAGGGATGCGGACATTGCGTGAGGACGCCATGCGTAAAGCGGTGGCGGGAACCAGTACGCTGGATGAAGTCATCCGGGTAACGGTTGCCGGTGAAGACGCGGAAGAAAATATTTAAAATCCTGACCGAGGAAAACGAACTATGTTGGATGTGGAAAGTCAAGCGCTGAGAGATATTCTTCTGGCGGAAAACATATGTACGGAGCAGCAGCTCGCGGAAATTGAAGAAGAGCACGAGCGAAGCGGCAAACCCTATCAGGAAGTGCTGATCAACTATGAAATCATTTCCGAAGCCAAATTGCTTGAGCTGATAGCCCAGAGTCTTGGTACTGTAGTGGTTGATCTGCGTCAGATGGAAACCACCCGGCAGATGCTTGAACGCGTTCCGGCGGAAACCGCCAGAATGTATGGCGTGGTTCCCATCGCCGCCGATGGCAATACGTTGACGGTTTGCGTCAAGCATCCCCTGAATTACCAGATTATTGACGATCTGCGTTTTGTGCTGGGTCAAGATCTGTTAATGGCGGTTGCTTCGGAATCGCAAATCGACAGCGCGGTGGAGCGTTATTACCCGGAATCGACCGGTTCTATACATGACGTCCTTGAGGAAATGGCATTGGAGCACAAAGATTACGATGCGTCCTCCTCTTCCTCTGACAAGGACATCGAAAGTGTGGCCAATGAGGCGCCGATCATCCGTTTTGTGGACGTAATCCTGAAACAGGCGATCAAGGATAAGTCCAGTGACATTCACTTCGAACCGTTTGAAAAAGAATTCAAGATCCGTTACCGCGTTGACGGTGCGCTCTATGAAATGGCTCCGCCGCCCAAAAGCCTTGCCGTTCCGGTAATCAGCCGTATCAAGATTATGTCCAACCTGAATATCTCGGAACGCCGTAAACCGCAGGACGGGCGTATTCAGTTGAAAGTTGGCGGCAAGCCCATCGACTTGCGCGTGTCCTGTCTGCCGACCGCCTACGGCGAATCGGTGGTGTTGCGTATCCTTGACCGTTCGGTGGTCAACCTCGACCTGGATGCACTGGGCATGCCTCAGGATACCCTTGCTACGTTGCGGGAGCTGATCGAGCTGCCTAACGGCATTCTTCTGGTTACCGGTCCCACCGGTTCGGGTAAAACCACGACACTCTATTCCTGTATCAAACAGGTTAACCGGGTCGAGGACAAGATTCTGACTTCGGAAGACCCCGTCGAATATGACATCGAAGGTATTGTCCAGGTGCCGATCAATGAGGCGGTGGGCATGACTTTCCATCGGGCTCTGAAAGCCTTTTTGCGTCAGGATCCGGACCGTATTCTGCTGGGGGAAATCCGCGATATCGAAACAGCTCAGATGGCGATCCAGGCGTCGCTGACGGGTCACTTTGTATATTCAACCCTGCACACCAATGATGCTGCCGGTACGGTGACCCGTCTCGTGGACATGGGCGTGGAGCCTTTCCTGATTACCTCGTCGCTGGTTGGCGTCCTCAATCAGCGGCTGGTTCGCCGTATTTGTCCGAATTGCAAGACCCCTTATGAGCCCACCAACGAAGACCTTGAATCGATCGGGATTACCCGGGCCGATCTTGGCGACCGCAAATTCTATTATGGCAAAGGATGTCAGTTGTGTAATAATACCGGTTACAAGGGCCGTAAATCGATCTGCGAACTTCTGGTGATGAATCCAGAGTTGGCGGCGTTGATCGAAGACAATCAGCCTGCTGCGGTTATCAAGCACAAAGCTCAGGAGCAAGGGATGCGGACGATCCGCGAAGACGGTATCAATACGATCCTCAACGGTGAATCGACGATGGATGAAGTGTTGCGTTATACATAATTTTTATATAATACTTACAGCTTGGAGAAAGTATCATGACAGTCGAAATGAGCGATTTGTTGCAGTTGGTCGTTGATGAAGGCGTTAGCGACTTGCACGTGGAAGTGGGCGCTCCGCCGATGGTGCGTCTGCATGGCGGATTGACTCCTTTGGATGTACCGCCGCTTACGCCCGAGGACACGGAACGGATGGTTAAGTCGATTGCCTCGGAAGCGCATATGCAGAAAATCGCTCAGGTGGGCACCGCTGACTTCGGTTTCGGGTTTGGCGACCAGGCTCGTTTTCGTGTGAGTGCGTTCAAGCAGAAAGGCGTTTTCGGTACGGTTTTGCGCCAGATTCCAAAGACTTTGTTGACTCTTGAACAGATCGGACTTCCTCCGGTAATGAAGAATCTGTTGTACCGTCCGCGCGGCATGATTTTGGTAACCGGGCCGACCGGTTCCGGTAAAAGTACCACTCTTGCGTCGATGATCGATATTATCAACACTGACCGTGATTGTCACATCATCACGGTTGAGGACCCGATAGAATTTTACCACAACCATAAGCGCAGTATGGTGATTCAGCGTGAAATCGGTACCGATACCCCGAGTTTTGAAGACGCGTTGAAACGCGCGCTGCGTCAGGACCCGGACATTATTCTGGTAGGGGAAATGCGCGACTTGGAAACGATGTCGGCGGCTATCTCCGCGGCGGAAACCGGTCACTTGGTATTCGGTACTTTGCATACGACCGGTGCGGCGCGTACCGTTGACCGTATTGTTGACGCCTTCCCGACCAACCAGCAGGCACAGATCCGTACTCAGCTTGCATCCTCTCTGGTGGCGGTAATTTCGCAGGTGCTGCTGCCGCGTGCCGACAAGCCTGGTCGTGTTGCTGCCTTTGAGATTATGATAAGTACTCCGTCAATTCAGGCACTTATTCGCGATAACAAGACTTATCGTATTCCGTCTGAACTTCAGACTGGGGCGAAATATGGTATGAATACGCTTGATTCTCACTTGATGGAGCTGTATATTGCTAAGAAGATATCGTATAAAGAAATGATTACCATGTGTCAGGACCCGGAAGCGGTTAAGCAGAAGCTCCAAGGTGAATGATCTAACGTATAAGCGGAGGTGGATTTATGCCGACTTTTAGCTACACTGCGATGGATTCGCAAGGCAAGGAACAGAAAGGTAAATTGGATGCATCTTCGGAAGAAGAAGTAACCAAGTTGCTTAACGAAAAGGGCCTGTTCCCGATGGAAATCAAGGCCGGGAAAGGCGGAAAGGCTCCGAAGGAGGCCGCTGCTGCACCGGATAAGAAGGGTAAGAAGAAAGGCGGGTTGATGAACGCCAAGATTAACCTGAACTTCGGACCGGTCGTAATCCGTACCAAGGACCTTACCGTGGTAACGCGTCAGCTGGCGATTCTGCTGGCCGCCGGTCTGCCGCTGATCCGCTCGCTGCGTACCCTTGAACGTCAGACCAGAAATGCCGCGGTGCGGCAGACTTTGAACCTGGCGGCAAATTCGGTTGAAGGCGGGGCTACTTTTTCGGAAGCTTTGGCCCAGCATCCTAAATCTTTTGATAAACTTTATCTGAACATGGTGCGCGCCGGGGAAGCAGCCGGTGCGATGGAAACCATTCTTGACCGTTTGGCGATGTTCATGGAAAAGGCGGCCAGGATTGCCGGTAAAGTTAAGGCGGCCATGATCTACCCGGCGGTAGTGTTGACGATTGCTACTTTGATTACCACCGGTCTGATGGTGTTCATCGTTCCGAAATTTAAGAAAATATTCGTGGAACTGCTGGAAGGCAAGCCGCTGCCGGCGCTGACTGAGTTTGTTATGACGGTTAGCGATATTATAGCAAATAGAATTCTTCTGGTGGTGGCATTTGCCATCGGTGGTTTTATCGCTTTCAAAATCTTTTCTAAAACCCATGTGGGGCGAACCGCCATCGACTGGGTGAAGTACAATGCGCCGCTGTTCGGTCCGATTATCGCCAAGTCGGCGATCTCCCGATTTTCGCGAACCTTGGGGACATTGATGGCTTCCGGGGTGCCGGTGCTTAACGCGTTGAACATCGTTAAAGAGACTGCTGGTAATGAAGTGGTGTCAAACGCGGTGCAGAAGGTGCATGACGCGGTTAAAGAAGGGGAAGGCATGGCCGGACCTCTTAGCGCCACCAGGATTTTCCCGGAAATGGTGATAAGCATGATCGAAGTAGGTGAAGAGACCGGTAAGTTGCCGGAAATGTTGGAAAAAATTGCCGACACCTACGAAGAAGAAGTGGATAATGCCGTGAGTGCGCTGACTTCACTGATCGAACCGATTATGATTATCGGTCTGGCGGTGGTCGTCGGTACGATCGTTATCGCGCTGTTCATGCCGCTGATTGCGATCATTGAAAAACTCGGGGGCTGATGCCTTGTTGCCGGAATGCCGGGGCGGAACGCGTCCCGGTCCGGTCAATTGAAAATATTTTTTGTGGTTCCGTTCCGGAAGTGATCTGTAGAGTCGTATCTCTTGAACAGATTACCAGGGGACGGTTGTTTTTTATTTAGATATGTTGTGATCGGGAATGGGGAAACCCATTGGATGGTACAAGTGGAATTTGAGGGGATTTTTATATCTTATGAATCATGAGAATGTTTATGCCGTGGTCATGGCGGGCGGCAAGGGTGAGCGGTTCTGGCCGCAAAGCCGTTTGTCGCATCCGAAGCAGTTGTTGCGCTTAATCGGCAATCTGACATTGATAGAGCAGACGGTTGAGCGTTTTGATCACATGCTTCAGCCGGATCATATCTTTGTCATCACCAACCAGGATTACGTGGCTCCGATGCGATCACTGCTGCCTCGTATTCCGGCGGAAAATATCATCGGTGAGCCGGTGGGGCGTGACACTGGTCCATGTGTGGCGCTGGCGGCAGCAATGGTCAAGGCCAAGGCTAAGAACGATGACGCCGTGATGGTGATGCTTCCTGCCGATCATGTTATCCGGGATACGCCATCGCTTTTGCAGGTTATTCGTGACAGCGTGGACGTTGCCGAGCAGGGGAGCATTGTAACAATCGGTATCGAGCCGACTTTCCCCAGTACTGGTTACGGTTATATCCACTGCGGGAAGAAGTTGGAAAACCCATCATCAACCCAGTTCTATCGGAGTGAGGGGTTCCGTGAAAAACCTGACCTTGAGACCGCTGGTAAATTTCTGGAAGAGAAATGTTATTTCTGGAACAGCGGCATGTTTATCTGGTCTGAAAAGGTGTTGAACTCCGCTTTTCGTAAGTATGCGCCCGAGCTGGCGGCGTTGCAGGATAGCTTGTATAACGCTGCGTTGAAAGGGAAACTGATCGACCAGCTGGCTATTGAATTCGGTAAATGCCGTAAGATTTCAATCGACTATGCGGTTATGGAAAAAGTGGATAACGTGGTAGTGGCAAAATCCACCTTCGACTGGGATGATGTCGGCAGCTGGACGGCACTGCGCAACCAGATCCGCCCGGAAGAAAACAACAATGTGGTTCGCGGGCTGCATGAAGCGGTGGATACCAAAGACTGTATAATTGTCAGCGATGCCAAACATCTGGTGGCGACAGTGGATGTGCAGGATCTGATCATTGTCCATACCGATGACGCGACGCTGGTGTGTAACGCCAAATCGGCGCAGAAGATCAAAGATCTGGTTCAGCAGATTGGTTCCAAGCCGGAACTGAGCAAATTCTTATAAGGTTGTCAGATCGTGTCAAAGAGAACCGTGACCCTGGTGAATATCGGCAACACCAACACGCAGTATGCGATTGCCGAAGATGGGGTTATAGGCGAATTGCGCTGTTGTCCTACTTCCGAAGTGACCGCGACGACGTTTCCCGGTGCAATCCCGCTGGCGGTTGCCTCCGTGGTGCCATCGGTTACGGCGAAGCTGTCCGGGCGTAATCCTTTTCTTGTCAACAGTAAGATAAAATCGCGTTTAAACTGGAGTCAGGTCGATGTATCAACGCTGGGGGCGGACCGGATTGCCAACGCAATCGGGCTGTGTGAATCCTTCACCTTGCCCGCGGTCTGTATCGACTGTGGAACGGCGATTACTTTTGAGGTGGTGGATGGCAAAGGAAATTTTCTCGGCGGCGGAATTGCTCCCGGGCGGATGCTCCTGCGCCGTTCTCTGAACTCATATACGGCGCAGCTGCCCCTTCTGGCAATGTCGGATACGGTTCCCTCGGTTGCAGGGAAGAATACCATTGACGCGATGGGGCTGGGGATTGACGGCGGCGCGGTCGGCATGGTGAAAGAACTGATGCGGATCATTGGTGCGCAACTGGGCGGCGCGGCCAGTTTTGTGGTAACCGGCGGGGATGCTTCATTTTTTATCCGCCATATTGAAGGCCTGATTCCCGGCGGAGCCGATTTGACTTTGCGGGGAATCCTGGCGGCATGGGAGAGTAATTATGAGAGTTAAGATTTGCGGCGCCAGGAATGATGCCGATGTGGAAACAGTAGTCAGATCTGGTGCCAATGCGATCGGCCTGATGGTCGGTCAGATGTATAAGTCTGCGGAGTTTATTCTGCCGAGTACGGCATACCGGATAGCCTCTCACCTACCGCCGTTTATTACTCCGGTGATTGTGACGCACCTGGAAGATGTTGAGGAGATCGAGGCGATTATCCGCAAAAGCGAGATCGTCTCCATCCAGCTTCACGGCAAGTTGTCGCCGGAACAGGTCAAGCGCATCAGTGATTTTCTTCCGACCGGGAGAATGGTTATTATGGCGACCTATGTATCGCGCGGTAATATGCCGGACCTCAGTGAATACTATCCTTATATTGACGCGGTGCAGGTTGACGCCTGGAATATTGCTACCGATAAGATCGAGTTGGAGGAGCACCGCGAGTTTTTCTGGAACGAGGCCGCCGAGTTGGTCAAACAGTGCCCGCTGCCAGTGATCCTCTGCGGCGGTCTGACCCCGGAGAATGTCGAGGAAGCAACCCGGATAGTCAATCCTTATTGTGTTGATGTGACTCGCGGCGTCAAAGGCGCGGATGGCGAGAGCTGCAGCTTATCGCGTTGCATGTCGTTTATCCAAGCCGCGGGGCAAACTCCGGGTAATGCAGACGCAGTTACTGAGCGGTTATGACGCAATGGTATCCACTTGGGAGATTTGTCTGCTTGGGATTGGGAATATTGCCGTATTTAGGGTGAACGTTGCTATATGAGTATTCAAGAAGATTTGTCCGTGGAAACTTACGGGACATGAGTTTAACTGATCTTCGATGGCGGCGTTGTACCGATTATGCAGGCCATTTTCAAGGGAAGGCTCTAATCTTTAAAAGTCCTTGAGCAGGTCATTGCCCTCCCTGGCTTTTTTATATGCCTGTTACCGGTTGATTATTTGACGAGCCGGATATAGATTAGCCCGGATATGTACGTTAAGGAGGTATTATGGGCATTACGGTACTGGTGGTGATAGACATTCAGAACGACTATTTTCCCGGCGGCAAATTTCCGCTTTGGAACGCAGACGCAATCTTGCAGAATATCCTGGCGGTCATTGAAAATGCCAAGGAACGTTCAATGCCGGTGGTGCTGATTAAACATGCCGGTAATCCCAATGGTGCTTTTCTGGCGGAAGGATCTTCCGGCGCGGATATTCATCCGGCGATCCTTGCGGCGGCTCCCGATGCTCCGGTGGTCGTGAAGCGTTTTGCCGATGGTTTTGATGCTACCGACCTCAAGACGGTACTTGACAAACTGGGGGCGGAACGGCTGTTGTTTTGCGGCATGATGACTCAGAACTGTGTTACCCATACGGCAATTTCACCTCAGGCCGTTTCCTATGAGGTGGGGGTTGTTGGTGACTGCTGTACGACTGTCAGCGAGGTGATCCACAAGGTTGCGCTCAATGCCGTTTCCCGGCGGCTCAAACTGTTGTCCGCCGCAGAAACGTTTAAAATAGACCCATCGCGGCTCCAATCATAAACATACAGGGGAATTTTATGAAAAGTTATCGCAAGGAATTATGGTTTGAAGTACCGAAGCGTCGGATGATGATCAATATTACGCCTAAAATCGAAGAGTGTCTGCGCGAAAGCGGTATCAAGGAAGGTTTGTTGCTCTGTAATGCCATGCATATTACCGCCAGTGTCTTTATCAACGATGACGAAAGTGGCCTCCACGCGGATTTTGACCGCTGGCTGGAAAAACTTGCCCCCGAAAAACCTTATGAGCAGTACGCCCATAACGGGTTTGAGGACAATGCGGATGCCCACCTCAAGCGTACGGTCATGGGGCGCGAGGTAGTTGTGGCAATCACCAACGGCGCCATGGATTTTGGTCCCTGGGAACAGATTTTTTACGGCGAATTTGACGGCGGCAGAAAAAAACGCGTGTTGGTGAAAATTATCGGCGAATAACTTCTTTTTTGCCTTTTAAATTCTCCGAAACGGGTGTACATTAGCTTTTTTAATAATTTATACCATTTTTTGAGCAGTAGAATTGTATACACCCGTCAGGTGTTTTACCTCGGCGCAAACAGGGAGACACGAGCCAGATGAACAAATATATCGACGAATTTATGTCGGCTTTCAAGTTCGAAGGGTTGACCTTCGATGATATTTCACTGATAACGCAGTACGCGGATTTTCTCCCCTATGAGGCAGATGTCTCGACCTATTTTACGCGTAATGTTAAATTGAATATTCCGTTTGCCAGCGCCGCGATGGATACGGTTACCGAAAGCCGTATGGCCATTGCCATGGCCTGTCTTGGCGGTATCGGCGTGATTCACAAAAACTTGACCGTGGAGCGCCAGGCTCAGGAAGTCAAGCAGGTTAAGCATTATCTGAACGGCCTGATTCGTAACCCCATCACATTCCATCCCGAACAGACTGTTTCCGAGATGCTGGATGAAAAGTGGGACAAGAACTATTCGTTTTCCGGCTTTCCGATAACTGATGACCAGGGTTATCTGCTGGGCATCATAACTTCCCGTGACATCAAGTTCCTCTCCTCCACCGATATTAAGATCCAGGAGGTCATGACCAAGAATGTGGTTTTCTCCGGGCGCGAAACGCTGCTTTCCGATGCCTATAAGATCATGATGAAAAACAAGGTCGGCAAGCTGCCGATTATCGACGAACATCGTCGTCTGGTCGGGCTGTACAGCTTCAACGATGTCAAGACTCTGATAGAGAAGGATCAGCCGCTGTACAATCGTGACTCTCAACATCAGCTTCGCGTTGCCGCCGCTATCGGGCCCTATGATATGGAGCGCGCCGAGGCGTTGATTAACGCCGGTGTTGACGTGTTGGTCATCGATACCGCTCACGGACATAGCAAAGGCGTGATCGAGACGGTCAAAATGGTCAAGGATCAGTATGGTGACCGCGTGGATGTTATCGGCGGCAATATCGCGACTGCCGAGGCTGGTCTGGCGCTTGCCCGTGCCGGTGCGGACGGTATCAAGGTCGGTATCGGGCCAGGCTCGATCTGCACCACCCGTGTTGTTGCCGGTGTCGGTATCCCGCAGGTCAGCGCCGTTTATCAGGTAAAAAAGGCGGTGGGCAGTATTCCGGTCGTTGCGGACGGCGGTATCAAGCAGTCCGGTGACGTGGCCAAGGCTATCGCGGTCGGGGCTTCTTCGGTGATGATGGGTTCTGCGTTGGCGGGAACTGCCGAAAGTACCGGAGAAGTAACGCTGCATCATGGGCGTCGTTATGTGATTTATCGCGGTATGGGCAGTCTGGAAGCCATGAAGCAGGGCAAGGGCAGCCGTGAACGTTACGGCCAGGCCGATGTCGATGACGATAAGAAGCTGGTGCCGCAGGGGATCGAAGGGCTGGTTCCGTTCCGCGGTCCGGTCAGCGACGTGATCTATCAGTTTGTCGGCGGCCTGCGTTATTCCTGTGGTTATATCGGCGCCCGCAGTATTGATGAGTTTCATAAGACAGCCAAGCTGATCCGGGTGACCGGGGCAGGGGTGATCGAAGCGCATCCGCATGACATCACCATGCTCAAGGATGCCCCGAATTACATGGCGTCATCCAAGTAAGATATTGTTTTTTTCAGCCAGTCTTCGGACTGGCTTTTTTTTTATAAGTGGAGGAAAATATTACAGAGGAATTTTTTATTCCGCCGCTCTCGAGAACGTGAAGATGCGGCGGAAAGCGGAGCTTCAGCAACCTGAATAGGATTGGTACGTTTCGTACAGGTCATGCTCGAAAGACGGCTCCGCTGCGGGAACGTAACCGGCTTTGAAGCGTTGCAGAAGTTCCAGTATCGCTGAGACTTTAACCTCGTACTGATGCGGCAAGGTATAGGTGTTTTCGGTGATCTCCCCCATGCAGGCGCGCAGTATTTTGCAGCACAATTCCTTAACATAGATCAGTTGTACCGGTGCGTCGGCAATGATTTCCGGTGTTTCGCCATGTGCCACCTTCCAGCAGAAGGTAGAGACGACTGAATTGTAGTTCGGTTTGCCATATGGTCCGAAGGAATTGGGCATCAGCAGACAAGTATGCATGCCGCCGGAACGCTCCGCCCAGTCGTCGAAAAGTTTTCTTCCGTCGCGTTTCGACTTGTGGTAGAGGGTATCTTTAGCTTCGTGGGTGGTGGAAGCGAACAGTACCTGCGGCGTGACCTCCTCGGCTTCCATCGCGGCGATCAGTTTCCGGACCAGCTCGATATTGGTGTCGTACATCAACTGTGCATCGGCATGGCGGCTGATGGCGGCAAGGTGGACAATTACATCACAGCAGGAGACGAAATTACGCAGCTTTGTGGCCGATAAAAATGCGTCTTTCGGACACTTTATTGTTATAATGTCTTTCCGATCCGACAGCATCTCCGTGAGGTTGCGTCCGATAAAGCCTTCCGCTCCGGTAATTCCGATTTTGAGCAGGTCCATGAGATAAACTCCTTGTCGCCGGTTTCATGCGGCGATATGAAAAAAGCTGCGGCCGGTTGTCCGGACGCAGCCTGATAAGACCGGAATCCCGGGGGATTCCGGAAACGGCAACGATGCGTTACTTTCTTTCGAAGAGAGAACGGATCTTCTTGCCGACGATTTCGACTTCGTGGACGCCGAGGGCTTCACGCTTGGCCATGAGGACCTTGCAGCCGGCTTCGGCTTCCGCCATCCATTCGCGGGCGAACTTGCCGGTTTCGATGTCCTTGAGGGACTCTTTCATTCTGGCTTTGACGTCCGGAGTGATGATTCTCGGGCCATTGACGTATTCGCCCCATTCGGCGGTGTTGGAGATGACGGAGTTCATCTTCTGGATGCCGCCTTCGAAGATCAGGTCAACGATCAGTTTTACTTCATGGACGCATTCGAAGTACGCCATTTCCGGCGGATAGCCGCCTTCAACCAGAACTTCAAAACCATATTTCATCAGGTCGACCAGACCGCCGCAAAGGACGTTCTGTTCGCCGAACAGGTCTTCATAGGTTTCCTGGGCGAAAGTACATTCGAGTACGCCGGCGCGGGTCAGACCTTCAGCTTTGGCCATCGCCAGAGCGATCTTGAGCGCATTGCCGGAAGCATTCTGATGTACCGATACCAGACCGGGGCAGCCGAAGCCTTCGAGGAAAGCCTTGCGCACTTCCGTGCCCGGGCCCTTCGGGGCAACCATGATGATGTCAACGTTCTGCGGCGGCTGGATCAGATCGAAAATGATGCTGAAGCCATGAGAACAGGACAACACTTTTCCCGCGCTCATATGCTGCTTGATGCTTTCGTTGTAAACGCTCTTGTGCATTTCGTCCGGCAGCAGAATGTGAATGACGTCGGCCTTGGCGGCGGCGTCGGAAACGCTCAATACCTGAAAACCATCGGCAACGGCTTTGTCCCAGGATTTACCGGGACGAAGACCGATGATAACGTTGATTCCGGAATCTCTCATGCTCAAAGCCTGATTTCGGCCCTGACTGCCGAAACCGATTACGGCGACAGTCTTTCCCTGCATGACACTGAGATCAGCGTCACAGTCGTGCAGCAGCTTAACCATTTTTATTCTCCTTTTCCGCTGAATTTCGTTCAGCGACTTTTATAATATTACCGAAGTGTAACTTGTAAACACGAAAGTACTAACATAGCCTAGACCGCAAAAAAATCAATGACAATTGAAAAATTATTACCTCCGATTTACCCTCTTTTTTCCCAATTAGTGAAACAATGATGTTGACGATGGTTCCGTTTTATTTTGGTTATTATGGAAGAGTTGGCAATGAAAGATTAAAATAAATACAATAGTGACAGGGATTGTATTAAAATATGACAAAACTGACAAAACATGCAAAAAATATTGTCTTTTATTTATTGACATTACGGGTGTTTTGTTGTATCTTTAAGGTGTTGGTGTTTAGCATTGTATGAATTTGTCGGGTTTTAAAATAATTTCATTTTTAAAGTGCGAAATTTTATGTAATTTATATGTGTGGTATGTTCGGGTTATAAGGTGTTTTGCGGTGAATGTACCAATCTTTTGTTGATGGAATTAGGTTTAATGTTTACGATTCGTGGAGTGTGTATTAAAAATATTCGCATTAATCGGGTTGTAGGTGTTGTAATATGATGGGTAAATAGGAGAATGGAGGGCAATAGTAGAGTAATATTTTGAGATTTGTTTGCAGTCAAGGCATTTCTTGAAGACGAGAAGAAAACATCACGAAAAGGAGAATCAACGATGAAGATCAGCACAATTTTGTTTTTTTGCGCATCAATGATGGTTGTTCCCGGCGTATATTCCGGCAGTACCGACTGGTCTACCCAATATAGTTCTGTGGTTAACTACGGAGCAAACGGTTCTGACAGTATTGATGATACGCAGGCTTTCACTGATGCTATTAATTACTGTAAGAACAACGGTTATAAGACCTTGTATGTCCCTGCCGGGACGTATTACATATCCTCCGCGCTGCCTGCGCTGAATAACGCGTTTTCGCTAGTCAGTGTTGTCGGCGAGAGCGCTTCATCGACCGTGATCAACGGTAGCGGACTAGCTTCCGGTATTCCGATTTTCAAAACAGAAGGCGGCAGTGGTTCGATTCGTGATTCCGGTATCAAAGGGTTGACTTTTGTGGGCAGCGGAACTCAGACCGGAGTAAGTCTGAAGGGGTCATGCGGCATTTTCATCCGGGATTGTGCTTTCTATAGTCTAGGTTATGGGATTGTTTTCTCAAACAACATGACCCCCGGTACTTTCACGGAATATTGTGTTGCCGAAAACTGTAATTTCGACACCCGTACGGCAGTTTATTTTGAAAAGGGTGTTGGTGATTCTTCATTTCACGGCAGCGGCATAAGGCATTGTACCATTAATAACGCAGATGGAATCACCGACCCGGTAATCAAAATCGGCGAATCCAGCAATCCAATAATTCATCTTTACAACTCCCCGATGGATTTTCAGCTTTGGACCCGCGAGAATGTTAATGTCATTCAATGTAACACTTCCTCGGACAGCAAGATAATACTGCATGGAACCATTACCATGGAGCTTTTTGATTCCAGTGCGCCGACATTGGCCAGCGGCAATGCGCCGGTGTATATGGTTGGCGGGGTTTCATGCTGGAGTTCGCCTTTCTATTTCGGCAATCTGCAGTTGGTGGATTGGCTGGCAACGAATCCCAATGGTTCGGTAAATATCCAGAGAAAACCATATAGTGTCTCGAAGACTTTGTCTTCATCATCCACAACGGTCTCGGAGATTTCAGCCACCAAGTTGGGAGGTATTGTGACCATAAACATTACGGCGGCGCACTATGACTATGTTTACCTGCTTCATATTGTCCACAATGGCTACGGTTCGGACGGTTATGTGACGATACTGGCCAATCCGCGCGCTTATAATGTGGCAGGCTACGGAGATCCGACATTTTCGGTCGACAAATATGGGCAATTGGTTATAACCAACAGTAATTACAGCGGCGAAAGTATCAGCTTTCTAGCGACGGTTTTGGGGATGGGACAGCGTCCCGAAAATTTCCTGGGTCAATAGTAATTACAGGTAATATTAAGTTTGTGTACGTAGGTGCGGGAGAAATTCATTTCCTGCGCTGTTGCGGCGGCACTTCCGGTTGCGGTGGTGTCGCCTTTAATTTTTGTGCGAGCTGCGCGGTGGTGAACCGGTCGGATATTTCGTTTCGCGTTAGCATGGCTTCAAGATAGAAAGCGATCAGCTGATGCGACTTGAGGTTGGCACCGACTGACCACAGGGCGGACAGTCCGTTGATATAACGCATCAGCGATTCTTTCTCCGCCTGGCCGGGAGAAGGCAGTTTTTTGTAGGCTTCCGGCGAAAGGTTGTTCTGTATCAGTTGAATGGTGTCGATGATCTTCCGCAACGGCGTAAGTTTACCGGTAATGAAGAACTCACTCCAGAGGATGTCAAGATGTGAGGGGCGCGTAACCTTTTCGACCTGGAAGCAGCCGGCCAGGTGGGGTTTCCATAGTGATTGCAGTTCTTGGGGTAGCGATGCAAACGGCTTTTCTCCC
>QKAL01000220.1 GCA_003246475.1 Lentisphaerota bacterium | reverse complement strand
GTTCGTCATTTTGATCCTTGCCGTATTTATCAGCCCGGACGCCGCAGCCGCCGGCAATGAACCTTCACCCCGAATGCCGATTATTATTGTTGAAAACGACTGGCCTCCCTATTTCTTCCGCATACCGGAACCTGGATATCCCGGTTTAGCCCGGGAATTACTCGAAATTTGTGTGCAACATACAGACTATTCGCCATTTTTCAATTTCTATCCGGTGAACCGGATGTACGCGTACCTGAAGAACGGTGAAATCGATCTGGCACTTTTCAGCCACAGGTCGGAACGTGAGAAAATCGTGCACTATGGACAGGAGCCGCTTCTTACCTCCGGCTACCGGCCGGTAATCCGGGCCGGAGAGAAGATAACCATCACCCGATTGAGCGACTTTGACAACCTGCGGCTCGGCCACCTGGCCGGTCTGAAATATTCCCCGGAGTTCTACAGGTATATCCAGGCACGGGAGAAGAACGGCACGCTGATCACCAGCACCATGGGTGATTCTCCCCTGAGAATGCTGTTGGAAGGGATAATCGATATTTTCGTCGATACGGAATCGACCATACGCTGGCGGGCAAATCAGATGGGTGTGTCCGACAAGGTAGAAATTCTTGATTTCGAAATAAAAACCAGCAATTATTTCGTTACAGTCTCCAAGCAGACACCACGGATAAAACACCCCCGTCAGTTCCTTGATCAACTCGACAGCTGTTTTCGTGAATTGAAACAAACCGGCAGGTATGAAGAAATTGCCGGGAAATATCATCAGAAGGCCAAAGCGCTGCAAACCGATTGACCGCCATGATGCGAAATCTCAAATTACGCCCGGCAATCGGCATTGTGCTGGTCCTCTGCTTTCTAGTGCCAACCCTGATCGCCGGCTATCTGGCCCTGAGACATCAGCGCCGTTTTGCGGAACAGGAACTGCAGAATGAACTGTTCCGTATCACCCAGATACTCTCTTTGGGCATGCGGGAACCGCTCTGGACCCTCTTCCCCGAAGCAGGTTTCGCTCTGGTTGACGCCTATATGGACGACAGCCGTATTATCCGCATCACTGTCGAGTCGGAAGAAGGCGTTTTTTTAACCAGGCACGGCTCGCTGAAAAATGTCGGCAGGATCATCTCCAGGACAATGCCCGTCACCTTTCATGGTCGCAAACTCGGCCAGGTCAAAGTGGAAATCAGTACCTTGCAGCTGGAAACCAAACTGGCAGAGCAGACCATCCATTATCTTTCTATCTTCCTGGTCCCTTTTATTCTCGGCTCCGTAGTCCTGTTCCTGCTGCTACGGAGCAAAATAATACGGCCGATTGAGCGACTGGTACGCCAGTTCAACGCCCTTGCTCAAAAAAAACTGGACCATGCATTTATCTGGGATCAGTCCGATGAAATAGGCATGCTGGGCCGGAGACTGGAACAAACCAGACAATCCCTGCACACTATTGTCCGCGATATTGAGTTGATGCACAAACAGGAAGTCAATCATGGCAAGGAGTTGAAACGAATCAACCACCAGCTCGAACGGCAGATCGGTGAAAAGGTGCGGGCGGAGATCGCGCTGCGCGAACATAAAGAAAAACTCGAAGAAAACATCCGCGAGCGCACAGCCGACCTGGTTAAAGTCAACGAATCACTCCGGGCGGAAATGGAAGAACGGCGAAAAATCGAACAGGAACAGCAGCGCATTGAACATAAACTTCACCGGGCTGAGAAAATGGAGGCAATGGGCATGCTGGCCAGCGGCGTCGCCCATGATCTCAACAATATCCTGGCCGGTATCGTCAGCTATCCGGAGTTGTTATTGCTGAAACTTCCCCCGGAGCATGAAATTCGCCCGATCCTGGAGGAGATCCGTAGTGCCGGCGTGCGGGCGGCGGCGGTGGTCGCCGATATGCTTACCATCGCCAGGGGTGCGGCAACCGTTCTGTCTCCCCACAGCGTCCACAAACTGATCATGGAGTATCTCGAATCACCGGAATTCCACCAACTCGAAGCCACTTTTCCGGAGATGAGCATCGTTCTCGAACTACGCGCCGAACACCCTTTCATCCTGTGCTCTCCTATCCATATCAGAAAATGCATTATGAACCTTGTCGCCAATGGCGCCGAGGCAGCGACCGACAAACCGCTGCTTACCATTCGCACTCAAAACGTCACCGAGACGGCTGGCGACAACCTTGTTCCCAGACTGCGCCTGGAAATCATCGATCAGGGTCCGGGTATTGAAGAGAAAGATCTCGAACACATTTTCGAACCGTTCTACAGCACCAAGCAGATGGGTATGAGCGGTTCCGGTCTTGGCTTGGCGGTGGTCTGGAACGCCGTACAGAACCATAGCGGCCAGGTCATGGTTATCAGCAGCGGCCAGGGGACCTGCTTCCGTTTGACCTTCCCCAGCCTGGAGATGACGGAGGAAAAACCGGAGGAGGGAGATCCGCAGTTACAGTACAACGGCGCCGGTGAACGCATCCTGGTCGTCGACGACGAATCGATGCTGCTGAAGATCACCACTCGCATGCTGGAACATCTCAACTACAAGGTCTCCTCTGTTTCTTCAGGGGAAGATGCTGTCGATTACCTCCGCTTCCATGAAGTGGACGTCGTCATTCTCGATATGATTATGGAACCGGGCTGGAACGGCAGGCAGACCTATGAAGAAATCCTCAAGATTCGTCCTGATCAAAAAGCCCTCATTATCAGCGGCTTCGCCATGAACGACGATATTCGGGCGGCACTTGGTCTCGGGGTAAAAACATTCTTGAAAAAGCCATTTACCATCAGCCAGCTGGGAAAGGCCGTCAACCTTACCCTGCAGTCGGAAGACAGCGGGGACGATCAAAACTGACGATAGGAGGAGCCGTCGGGCCTCACGCCGAAACGTCATCCTTCCCCCGCTTGAAAAACTTTGCATGGCTATCGTCTACTACACCTAAGTCTAGACGAATGCAATGACTTTTTCCCTTCACTTTTGCCTGAAATCAAGAGAATTTACGATACCGACAGAAAAAAGTTTGGCAGCCGCGCCGTATCGCCGTATATTGCTGGCAGTCATATCAATTTTATTCACACTTCTTTTCAGTGAGGTTCGCTAATGAAAGATACAATTACTGCTGTTAATGGTTTGGAAATACTTGATTCCCGCGGCAACCCGACCGTCCGGGTCTTTGTTGAGCTGAGCGACGGCACCAGAAGCTGCGCTTCCGTGCCATCCGGCGCAAGCACCGGAGAAAATGAAGCGATCGAACTCCGCGACAACGACAAAAGCAGATATCTGGGTAAAGGCGTCCTGACCGCGGTCAACAACGTCAACACCATCATCGCTCCGGCACTGCTCGGCAAGTCTGCCGCCGACCAGCGGGCGGTCGATAAGCTCATGATTGAGCTCGACGGTACGGACAACAAATCAAAGCTCGGCGCCAATGCCATTCTCGGCGTCTCCATGGCGGTGGCTCGAGCTGCTGCCGACTCAGCCGGCCTGCCGCTGTACCGCTACATCGGCGGCGCCGGTGCCAGCAGAATTCCGGTACCGGCCATGAACATCATCAACGGCGGAGCCCATGCCGACAACAGTGTCGATATCCAGGAATTCATGGCCGTTCCGGTCGGCGCCCCGAACTTTCGGGAAGGATTGCGCTACATTGCCGAGACCTTCCACGTTCTGAAGAAAATACTGAAATCGCGAGGTCTTGCCACGAGTGTCGGCGATGAAGGCGGGTTTGCTCCCAACCTGGAAAGCAATGACGCAGTCATGGATGTCATCATGGAAGCAATTTCCGAAGCTGGCTACCAACCGGGAAAAGACATCAGCATTTCCCTGGATAGCGCAGCCTCCTCCTTTTCTCCCGACCTCACCAGCCAGTATGATCTGAAATGGTCGGGCGGCGGCAAAATGAGCTCCGACGAGGTGATCGACATGGCGGTCAAATGGGTGGAAAAATACCCGATCGTATCCTGGGAAGATCCACTCGCCGAAAACGACTGGTCCGGTTTTACCAAACTGACCTCCCTCGTCGGCAATGCCATAGACATCGTCGGAGACGACATCTTCGTCACCAAC
>QKAL01000005.1 GCA_003246475.1 Lentisphaerota bacterium | reverse complement strand
GCCGCGGTAATTATTCCGTGGTTTGGCAGTCAACCGACGACCGTGCTGCAGCAGTTTGTTCGCGCCAGCTGCCTGCCGGTTACCCTGCCGGATCTGGTTCCCGGATTGGAGCTTAACTGTTTTCAGGAAGCGGATAAGATCGGAAGTGGTGAAGATGAGTTGATTTCGCTGGAATCGCGCTATCTGCTGGCTATGGGGGTGTCACGGGTGGCGCTGCTCGGCCCGGAACGGGCCAATACTATTCCATTCCAGCGGCAGTTGATGAGTTATAGTCGTTTTGTCAATACTCATGATCTGGAGGCGGTGATTGGATTAGTGGATGACGGTCTTGAATCTATGGAGCGTCTGGTTGAACGCTGGCGCAGCAAGATGCCGGGGCTGGGGGTGGTGGTTTACGATGCTACACTGGCGTTACGCCTGATTGACGTACTGGGCTCTTATGGATTGCGGGTGCCGGGCGATGTGGCGGTAATAAGCGGTAATGACAGTGCCGAAAGTTTCTCCGGTATTTCCCGTCTCACCTCGATCAAGACGCAATATTGGTTTTTCTCGGAGCATATGATCCGTCACGCCATGGCTTCTGCCCGGGGCGAAGTTGCTCAGGCGACATGTACCACCCCAATCTCAATTATTGCCCGTGAAACTTGTGGGGAGAAAAACAAATCCGAAGCTGAATTGCGGGCAATTATGGCGGAGATCCAAGTTTAATACCGAATTATTGCGCTGACGGCAATAATCCGGCGTAAATGGCGGTGCCCCAGGCAGCGGCCAGGATAAACCACAGAATAATTCCGTGCAGGATCGGCTTGAAGCCCAGTTCGCGGAGTTTTTCCCGGCTGAGATTTGCTCCGACGATAAACAGCGTCAAAATCATAACGTATTGTGACAGTGTCTTCAATAAATTACCGACCGGCGCGGTTGCGGGAAAAAACGTTACTAACGCCGCCGCAATCAGGAACCCGGGGATGAACCAAGGGATTTTCAGGCGCGTTAGCGGCCTGTTTCCAGGATTTCTTGTAGTGACATGGTAGGACAGGAACAAAGTTACGGGAACGATCCAAAGTGCCCTGGCCAGTTTGATGGTGGTTCCGGTTTCCAGCGCCAATGGCCCGTATTGCAATGTGGCCCCCACCACAGAACTGGTATCATGAATTGCCAACGCCGACCAGTATCCGAACTGGATCTGGCTCATTTTCAGTGCGTGACCTATGGCGGGGAACAGCAGCAGCGCCAGTGCGTTCAAGGTGAAGACGGTGACGGACGCGATGGCTATGTCATGGGCTTTTGCCCGCAGTACCGGGGCTGCCGCGGCGATAGCACTTCCTCCGCAGATCGATGTGCCGATGCTGATCAGAAGCATGGTGTCATGGTTGAGGCGAAGACGTTTACCCACCCAGATGCCGATACCGATCCCTGCAGCGATTCCGATTATGGTGTATAATATGCCGTCTGCTCCTGCCCGCAATACCGCAAACAGATTCATGCCGCATCCTATGCCGACGATGGCCGTTCCCAATAGCGGTGAAACCATTTTGGCGGTAGTTTGTGCAAAAGGGTTGCCGCAGGTCATGGAGAAGACCACTCCTGTGATTACGGCGATTCCTGGCGCATGGCGGCTGAACTCCGGACAGCAGGACGGAAGTAATAGAAAAGCTCCTGCAGTGAGTAAGAATGCAATCTTCTTGATGTTGTCCCTGTTCATGTCGAAATGCTCCGGATAATTACGATGTTCATACTTAATATATATACTGAATTTTAAAAAATAAATCATTAATCATTATTGATTGATAATTTAAAATTATTGATTACATTGACAATGTCAACAGGAGTGGCGGCAATATGATCGAACGGAAGCTGATGATTTTCCGCATGGCGGCGGAGCTGGGCAATTTTACCGAAGCTGCGGTAGCATTGGGAATGACTCAACCGAATGTTACCCGGCAGGTAGCGCAACTGGAAAAAGAGCTTGGCGTCGAACTGTTCATTCGGGAGGGACGTGGGATAAAGCTTACTCCGGGCGGAAAAATGTTGCTGGGTGAGACGGAGCAGCTGATTGCCGCGGCGACAATGGTAGTCGGGAAAGTCCGCAGTGCGGCTGCCGGGATCAAGCGTTACCGTATCGGCGCCACCATGACTGCCGGTGGATATGTACTGCCGACTTTGCTGACTTTGTTTATGCGGGAACATCCCGAATCACATCTGGATGTCCAGATCGGCAATACTGCCGATATCTCGGAGATGCTGAAGAAACATCTGCTGGACATGGCTCTTATTGAGGGCCCATTTGACGGAAATTGTTTTTTCTCTACGCGTTTACTGCGGGATGAATTGAAGGTCGTCAGTGCTCCCGGGTGTTTTTCCGGCAAAGAATTCCGGTTGGCGGAATATCTGAAAGCGGGCGGGAGGTTTATTTTGCGGGAAAACGGATCTGGGACGCGGTATTATTTCAATGAGTATTTACAGACGCATAACCTGCCGCCGCCTCAGGATGCCAATGTCGTGGAGGCCAATGATTTCGAGACGATCAAGCGCATGGTCCGCGATGGTTTCGGGATCACCGTGATTTCTGAACTGGCGATAGTCGACGAGCTTGCCGCTGGTTCCCTGGAATCATTTGCCGCGACCGAAGGCGGGTTGCGGCGTGAGATGAATTTTATCTATCTGCCGACGGAAAGACTCAAGTTTATCGAACAGTTCATTGCCTTTTGCCGTCATCGCATTTCCCGTATAAAAGGGATAGACGGCAGCGCGGATGAATGAGACATGTCGTTAGCGGACAAAATCTTACATTGTAAATGATTGCTTAGATTGAAAAGCGGGTTGAAAAGGCATATGGTACACCCCTGTAGCGACCGCGTGAGGATGATAATGATTTCCGGCCGGAGCAGTTTACTTGAATGACAGAACAAATACGGAGGTAACGACGGGAATGTCGGAACATAGTGAAGGCAAGCGTGAACATTGGGGCAGCGGTATCGGATTTATCCTGGCCGCCGCCGGTTCGGCTATCGGGTTGGGCAACATCTGGAAATTTCCCTATATCACCGGAGAAAACGGGGGCGGGGCCTTTGTGCTGCTGTACCTGGTATGTATCTGTGTAATCGGGATTCCCGTCATGATGTGTGAACTGTCGCTGGGGCGCCATACCCAGCGTAATCCGATTGGTGCTTTCCGGGCGATTACGCCCAAGACTTCCCTTCTTGCCCATCTTATTGGTTTATGTATAGTCCTGACCGGCTTTGGTCTGTTGTGCTTTCAAAACTACGGTCTGGGTGCGTTGCTGTTGTTGCTTGGTGTGGCAATTTTTCGCTATTCGTGGACGGTGGTAGGTTTCGCCGGGGTCCTGACCGGTTTTGTGATATTATCCTATTACAGCGTGGTTGCCGGCTGGGTAATCGGATATTTTTTCAAGGCGTTGCGCGGCGGATTGGATTTCAAGAATACCACCGAAGCGGTCGCCGAGTTTACACGCAGTACGGGTGATGTTTCCTGGTGTATCGGATTTCATGTCTTCTTCATGTTCGCCTGTGCCATGGTGGTGTGGGGCGGGGTGAAATCGGGAATTGAACGTTGGTCGAAGATTTTGATGCCGCTGCTGTTTCTTCTGCTTTATGTTATCATACTTCGCAGCATGACGTTGCCCGGGGCAATGAAAGGGGTGTCGTTTCTGCTCAGTCCGGACTTCAGTAAAATTTCTTCGCGCGGGGTGCTGCTGGCGCTGGGACATGCCTTTTTCACGTTAAGTCTGGGGATGGGGGCGATGACGACTTACGGCAGTTATGTTTCCAAAAAAGAAAATCTTTTCATTTCCAGTCTGACGATTGTCGGGCTGGATACGCTGGCGGCGCTGCTGGCGGGACTGGCGATTTTTCCGGCGGTTTTTGCGTTCAATCAGGCTCCCGATGGCGGACCGGGTCTGATCTTTCACGTGTTGCCGGTGGTTATGAACCAGATTCCACTGGGCGGTTTTTGGGTGGCGCTGTTTTTTGTGCTGATGTTTATTGCGGCATTGACTTCAGGGATAAGTCTGCTGGAAGTGGTGGTTGCGGCATTAATGGATGAGATGAAGATGTCCCGGCATCTGGCGGTTTTACTTAGCGGGACGGTCATTGCCCTGCTGGGTTGTCTTTGCGCGGTCAGCCTTGACAGTTGGGATCGTCTGCCGGCACTGCACCAGCTTTTGCAACAGACCTTTGGTGTCGGGCAGAGCAGCTTTTTCGATTTTATGGATAATATTTCCAGCAACTGGCTCTTGCCGCTGGGCGGGCTGATGACATCGCTGTTTGTGGGCTGGATCTGGGGTACACGCGGTGCGGTGAACGAGATACGGCACGGGGCGGACAATTTTGCCGATGTACATCTTATGTCGCTGTTATCAGGATTGCGCGAGGACCCCCATCACAATAATCCGCAATACCATGTGCTGACGCTGGCGGCGATCTGGGGAATATTCATCCGTTTTGTCAGTCCGGTAGCCATAACCATAGCATTTCTGCATTTGATCGGCTGGATGAAAATTTAGTCATATTTTCCTGCCGTTGCAAAGATTGACAACACGGTATTTACCGGTTAGAATTATATATTGTGCCGTTTTTCGGCGCAGTAACAATTTATATGTGTGTTCACGCGGTAAATTTCTTTATGCAAAGGGGGAAATATGCAAATTGTCAGTTTATCCGTTTTGTCGTGTCTTCTGCTGGCTTCGGCGGGGTGTTGTACCACTAAAGAATCAGCAGCGCCGGACGCTTGCGGGGCTGTTGCCAAATGCGGTGATATGACCGCCGAAAAGATCGTTGCTGAGACGGAAAAGGCTTTTGTGCCTGGTATCAAACAGCAGGATCTAATTTCTGCGCAGATGACGATGACGGTCAGTGGCGATAAAGAGGATGTCGACGGCGCGGAACAGATATCCATTACCTGTAAGAATCCCGACAAAATCCGTTTCATGACCCGTTTTCCCGACAAGTATCTGGTTAAAGGCTGGGACGGCAAGACCGGCTGGGAATATTCGTCCGTGACCGGGTACCGCCTGTTGCAGGGTGCGGAACTGGATGAGATCCGGTTTCAGGGCGCATACCTGGCACCGGGGATGCGGATCTACCATGTGTTTCCCGAAGTCAAGCTGCAGGGGACGGCTGAGGTTGCCGGGCATAACTGCTGGAAGTTGTTGATGATCCCCGACAAAAAATTCAATTCGCAGAATCTGATTTTTTATGTCGATCAGAAGACATATCTGCTGGTCAAGTCAGAGGAGTATGTTGACGCAACTTCCGCAGCGGTTCAGGTGGAGACGGTATTTTCCGATTACAAGGATATCGGTGGTGTGATGGTATCGGAAACGATGGTAAATGAAGTAGACGGCAAGATCGTTGAGATGAAAGTTTCGAGCATGGAATGGAATGTTCCGGTCGATGATATGTTTTTCTCTCCTCCGGTATCGCTGAACGCTAAGAAATGATATTTACGGCAAGGAGAATATGCCATGAAGAAAAATCGTTCGTTAATCATTGCAGTTGTCCTGACCGCAGCGTCAGCTTTAGCCGCCGATGTCGTTGATGATAATATTTCGGAATATAAACTTCCCGATGGCCGGGTGCTTCGGAATCCGATGGTGCTGGACAAGAACCCGGAAGGCTTGGAAATAGGACACGACCGGGGCGTTGTTTTTGTCCGGTTTGCCGATTTACCATCAGATGTCCAGGCACGCTATAGTTACGATCCGGAAAAAGCCAGGCAATATGCCCAGTCGCGCAAGTCGCTTACGGTGGTAAAACCCGTTGCCCCCGATACACCGGCTGCAAGTAAGAGTTCCGCAGCGAAAAGTTCCGTTGAAGCGGAGATGGCCAAACTGGAACTTCGGATCAAATTCCTGAATGAAGAAATTCCCAAGCTGGAAGCCCAGCAGGACAAATACGTTGACAAGATCGCTGAAGTGGGATCTTCCCGCAATTCCAGTTCCGGAAACCTTACCGGTTCCACCAATATTTACTGGCGGGGGGGGTATATCAGCAATGCCGGGTCTGCGGCAATGCGTCGTGACGCCAGGACTAAGTCAAAGGTTCTGGCAGGCATGGCCAATGAGGTCGGCAGTATCAAACAGCAGTTGAGCAGCTACAAAACCGAGTTGCAGCAGAAGACTCTGCGCCTTGAATCGTTGAAACGGAATCTTCAGGTACCAGCCAAGTGATGATGTTATAAAATGATGTTTTATTTCGGCGGTCCGGGCATACGGCATGACGGACCGCCGTTTTTTTATTGCTTGAACCTGCGAGGGGTATTGATTTAAGTTTTACAGATGTTATAATCAGTAATAGTAAGTGACATCAGGGGGAACAATTGGAGCGTAAGAGGCATAATTACCCACAAAGAGCTGACCGTCTGCCGCAGTTGTGCGGTATTTTTATGTTTGTCATGGGAATAGTTACTCTTGGCGGCTGGGTATTTGGGCAGTTGTTTTTGATCCGGATATCGCAATCATATGTCCCCATCTCTCCCGATTCAGCACTTTTCTTTGTGATTTATGGCATGATAATGGTCTATATCTCATATGGACGAGCTGGATGTTACCGCAAAAGACTTGTGTCATTGTTGATATTGACGTCAATCTATGGACTGGTACAGTTCACCGATCTTTTTTTCGATTTCTATATTGACTGGGAAGCATTGCTGTTGCCTCCCAACCTGCCCGCCGGAGTTACCGCCAAAGTAAACATGTCGCCGTACACCGGATTGTTGTTTTTAATTAGCGGCATATCCATGATATTATATTTATGTGCAAAAGACAGAAAGATTTGGATAGATTTTTCTTCGGTATGCGGTTTGCTGGTAATGCTGGGGGGATTTATCGCTTCCATAGGTTATCTTTTCGGGACGCCGTTTTTATATGGCGGGCACACCTCCCCGCTCGCGGCGATAACTTCGGTATGTTTCCTGTTTATGGGGTGCGGGCTGGTGGCTATGAGTCGCGCTCAAAGCGCGCTCATGAGTCCTTTTGTCGGACACAAGGCCAGTGCCCGTCTGTCCCGGGCGATTCTGCCGATTATCCTTGTCATGGTTCTGGTGCAAGGTTATGTGATTGAAAAGGGGCTGATAAACGAGGCATTTTTTTCTGCGATGCTTACCCTGTTGATCATGCTCATCAACAGTATAGTGATTGTGCGGATGTCACAGAGTATTTTCAGCCGGGCGGACAAAGCGGAGCAGGAGCGGTGCCGTGCCGAACAGGAGTTATATCATTCCCGGCAGATGCTTCAGGCGATACTCGACAACATTCCTCAGCGGGTGTTCTGCAAGGATTACCAGTCGCGTTATATCTGGTGCAATCAGGCTTTCGCGAATGATGCCGGGTTTGAATGTCCCGAGCAGGTAGTGGGAATGAATGACTATGATATGCCGTGGAAGAATTATGCCGGCGTTTATAACCCCTATGATGCCAGAGTTATTAAATTTGGAGAATCCAGATACCATTTCGTTGAGCCTACCATACTGGCGGACGGGAATGAGGCGTGGATACGGATCAGTATAATGCCCATCAGCGATCCTAACGGTGCGATTTACGGGATCCTTGGTGTTTATGAAAATATAACCGAACAACATCATGCCGAAGAAAAACTGTTGCAGGCCAAGAACGATGCCGAAGCCGCGAGTCGGGCAAAGGATGAGTTTATCTCCACTATTTCGCATGAACTGCTGACGCCATTGAACGGGATTCTGGGCTTTTCGGATCTGATTCAGGAAATTATTCCATCCAGGGGAGTAGCCCACTCCGAGGAGATCAGAAGTGACCTGCGCCGTATTCATGAGTGTGGTGAATCGTTGCTGCGCATTATCAATGATGTGCTTGACCTGTCCAAGATGGAGGCTGGGTTGCTTTTGCCGACTGTGGTTGAATTTCAGCCTTCAATTGTCCTCGCAACAACGCTGGAGATGTTTCGGGTCAGCGCGGAAGCCAAACATATCGATTTGGTTTTTACGCCCCGGAACCTTCCCAAGGTGCTGATCGGTGACAGTCGCCGGTTAAAACAGATATTGTTCAACCTGATCGGCAATGCGGTAAAATTCACCGAAACCGGGAAAGTGGAAGTTGTAGCCGAATGGCGGGACGGCAAACTGTACCTGGAGGTTAACGATACCGGTGTCGGTATTCCATATGATAAACAGAAGATGATTTTTACCCCGTTCTACCAGGCGGATCAGAGCAATACCAGAAAGTTCGGCGGGGTCGGCCTGGGCTTGACCATTGTTTCACGTATGCTGAAAATGCTTAACGGTAGTATTTCGTTTGAGAGCGACCCCGGAAAGGGTTCCTCTTTCCGGGTCGTTTTTCCCGCCCATTGTGAGGGCGACGTGTAATGTGGTGACTACGGAACCCGTAGATAAACGGTGTTTTCCAGTACGAATCCCAACAGCAGCAGTATTAGAGCGGCGGAGACCAGTTTCGGGCCGTATTCGCTGTACTCGATATATTTGGGCTGCTCTACCGAAGTCTTTTCCAGTTTGTCGATCTCATTCATCACCTTGCCCAGCCCTTCGGCGTCGAATGCCCGGTAATATTTGCCGTCGGCGGATTTAGCCATTTCCTTGAGCAATTCTTCATCGAACTCTCCCTGTACCGGCATGAACTGTGTGCCCATGAAGCCGCGTTGCAGGACGACCCCTCGGTCGCTGCCGATACCGACGGTATAGATGATGATGTCGTAATCATGTGCCAGTTTGGCGGCCTGCAGCGGGGAAACCCGCGCGGTGACATTGTTGCTGCCGTCGGTGAAGAGGACGATTACGCGGCGTTTGGCGTCGGAATCCTTTAATCGCTGTACGGCACTGGCAACCGGCCCGGCGATACCGGTCTTGTCGCCGATGATCCCCGGTTTCAGGCGTTCCATATTGCTGATGAGGAAGCCGTGGTCGAGAGTCGGCGGGCAGATGTTGTAGGGCAATTCCGCAAAACCCACCAGCCCGATACGGTCGTTGGGGCGTTTTTCGATGAACTTGCCGATCTCATCCATGGCGACCAGCAGCCGGTTTTTTGCCTTCCCCGACTTGATTGCGTCAATTAACTGTCCCTCGGTGGTAATGCCGTTCGGCACATCGATGGTTTCCATGCTGCCGGAGAGGTCGATGGCTAGCATGATGTCGATGCCCTGCGCCCTCATGACCACTTTTTCGTCGCCGTGGCGCGGCCTTGCTACCGCCAGGATCAAAAAGGCGACGGCAAAGGTATAGAGGAGGAACGGGAGCAACAGCGGCAGGCTCCGGCGGCTGCCTTTCGCGGCGGCGAAAGGTCGCAGCGACGGAATGCGCAGGGTCGGCAGTGGCCGCCTCCAGACATAGTAGAGGATCAGCGCAAACGGAATGAACAACAGCAGCAGCCATGGATAAGCAAAACTCATTTTTTATCCTCCTCCGTCTGCGGACGGGTTTCAGTTACCAGTGTTTCGGCCTTGCCGATGGCCTGTTCGAGCAATCCTTCGTCGGCGGGCAGACTGGCGAATTTCACCAGATCCGCCGCGTTCATGAACTCACCCAGAAAGCTGCGCTGGTGTTCCTGCAGCGGACTGCCGGTTCGGTTCATGTCGCGCATGAATTCCTCGGTGGTCTGCTGCGGTGCCTTAAGCTGGAACCGCTTTTCCAGATAGTTTCGGACGATATCCGTGAGACGGACAAAGCATGTCGGCTTGTCGGCGTCGCTTCGGTGGAGCAGATCGCGCAATGTTGCCAGTTCCAGCAATGCCGCCTG
This sequence comes from Lentisphaerota bacterium, assembly GCA_003246475.1. Classification (GTDB taxonomy): domain Bacteria; phylum Verrucomicrobiota; class Lentisphaeria; order Victivallales; family SZUA-371; genus SZUA-371. Next base: position 5,305 of record QKAL01000005.1, on the reverse strand, counting down.
CCAGGGCGGCAGCGGGGCGTTAAGGCGGTCTCGGCGCCGCTTCAGCCAGAACCAGACCGGAATCGCCGCAATCAGGACAACTGCCGCGGCAATTAACAGCGGCAGGTATTTACGCCAGAGCGGTATCTCTTTTTCCAATCTGGAGGCCAGCGCCAGTTTCGCGTTGTCCGCCGGAGTGAACTCCCGGACGTTTACCGGCGGCAGCGGCAGATCCAGTGAAGTTATCTTATGATTGTCGTTTTTCCGGTTGAAAACCACCTGCATGGTCGAACCCTTGAGATCGCCGGTGCGGTAAGGTTCCAGCACGGTCTTGACCTCCCAGACGTTGAAGCCGAAACCGGTTTTGACGCGGCTGATCTGCGGTGCTCCGGTCATGACCAGACCTTTTACCGGGTTGACGACCGCCTCGACCGGCCGCCGATGCCACGGACACTTGAACTGCGCCGTGACCGTCAGGGGCGAGGCGATGCCGCCTTTATCCGGCGTTATGGTCACCTTTCCCAGTTGCTCTATTGCCGTATCCTTTCTCAGGTCCTGATAGTAGCGGTGAACACCGAAGCCGGTCAACACCGCCGCGGCGACTGCCGTCAGCAACAGCAGCAACAGTAATATTTTCTTAATGGCAGACATTTGTCACCTCTTCCCCTGACGTTGTTTAAAGAAGCGGATCAGCGGTTTGACATAGTCCTCGCCGCTGCGCAGATCGATCATGTCGACTTTGGCCCGGCGGCACATTTCGACGGTAGCGTCGTGATAACTTCCGGCAGCGGCGGCGAAAGCGTTCAGCGCCGCGGTGTCGCGGCCCGGAAAGAACGCGGTCTTACCATTTTCTGCGTCTTCGATCATCAGCGCCGCGCTCTGAGGCCATTTGACTTCCAGTGGATCAATTATTCTGGCGGCGATCACGTCGTGGCGTTTGTTGGCGATCTTCAGCGTCTTCTCAAAACTCGCTTCCTCGATCATATCGCTGATGAGGAAGATAACCGCCTTTTTCTTCAACGCCTGAACCATGTTCTTGAGGGCGGCGTTGATGTCGGTTCCGGTTCCCTCCGGGCGATGCGCCAGCAGTTCACGGATCAGGCGCAAGCCGTGCGAGCGTCCGGAGCGTGGCGGCAAATAAAGTTCGGTCCGATCGGTGAAGATCAGCAGTCCGACGCGATCCTGATTACGGATGGCACTGAACGCCAGCAACGCGGCGATCTCGATAGCTTGTTCCCGTTTGGAGATGCTGCCGCTGCCGAAGGCTCCGGAGGCCGAGGCGTCGACCAGCAGCATCACCGTCAATTCGCGCTCTTCGACATACTTCTTGATGTAGGGCGAACCCGTACGTGCGGTGACATTCCAGTCGATGTCGCGCACGTCATCGTTGACGGTGTATTCGCGTACTTCATCGAACTCGATGCCGCGCCCCTTGAACACGCTGTGATACGCACCGCCGGTGATTTCGTCGACGATCCGCCGGGTCTTGATTTCGATTTTGCGTACTTTCTGGAATAATTCCGCGGGCAGCATGGTTGCACCTCTGCTTTGGATTAAGGCGTTCTCAGTTCGTCAAGAATGTGCTTGATGACTTCGTCGGTACTGACGTTTTCCGCTTCCGCTTCGTACGTGAGCATGATGCGGTGGCGGAGGATATCCGGCGCCACGTCTTTGACATCCTGCGGGACCACGTAGGCGCGGCCTTCCAGAAAAGCGCGGGCCTTGGCTGCCAGCACCATGGCGATGGCGGCACGCGGTGACGCCCCGTATTGAATATAGGTTGCCAGCTGTTTGAGCTTGGCATCGGCCTGGCGTACGGACAGTTCATCATGGCGGCTGACGCGGGTGGCTACGGTGATGTCGAGGATGTATTCAAGGATCTTTTCATCCATATAGACCTTATCCACCCAGCTGCGGCCGTTTTCGACATCTTCGAGCGTGGCGACGGCAATGGCCTGAAGTTTCAGCTCGGGATGCGCCATGCGTTCGACGATCAGTTTTTCCTCTATGCGGCTCGGGTAGTCGATCTTCAGTTTAAACATGAAGCGGTCCACCTGGGCCTCGGGGAGGGGATAGGTGCCTTCCTGCTCGATCGGGTTCTGGGTGGCCATGACCAGGAACGGTTTGGGCATCTGCAGAGTTTCGCCGCCGATGGTCACTTGTTTTTCCTGCATACATTCCAGCAATGCACTCTGTACCTTTGCCGGCGCGCGGTTTATTTCGTCCGCCAGTACGATATTGGCGAACACCGGTCCGGTCTTGACGCTGAATGAGTGTTCCTGCTGATTGTAGATCCTGGTCCCGATTACGTCTGCCGGCAACAGGTCGGGGGTAAATTGGATACGGGAGAACGAACCGTTGAGCGACTGCGCGATGGTTTTGACCGCCAGAGTCTTGGCTAGACCGGGCAGGCCTTCGAGCAGTACGTGTCCGTCAGCCAGCAATGCCAGCAGCAGGCGGTTAACCAGTTGTTCCTGGCCTACCAGAATGCGGCCGATTTCGGTCTTCAACGGGGTTACGAATGCCGATGCCTCGCGAATTTTGTTCTGGAGGTCCTGTATTTCTGTTTGCTGCATTTTTCTGCTCCTTTGAAGTTTGTTGGTTCACAATGGCGATAGACACGCGCTGTTTTTAAAATGTTCGGCGAAAAAATGAAAAAAATACTTTTTTATCATGTTTTATGCTCGAATAATGCTGTAAAAAAACTAAAAACAGGCTAATATAGTATGGATCTGGTAGTGGTACAATCTTTAAAACGGAATAATACCTTGAACGAAGTAAGAAATCCATTTTTTCTCCGTTTGCTGACGGCATGGCGTAGCCCGCTTCCCGATGTGGCGGTAGAGGAGGCGTCATGGTACCGTCTGGCGGTGATAGTGTTGTTTCCGGTGCTGCTGCTGATGTTTACGGCTATTCTGTTTCTGGGGCGCTGGAGCGCCAGTCATCACCTGTCCTGGCTTTCCGTCCTTTTGTCGGTGTCGCTGCTGCCGCTAAGCTGTGTTGCGGTTGTGGCTGTGGTGCAGGCGTTCAACCGCAAATATCCTCTGCGTGAACGGTTGTGCCTGACCGACTGGAGAATTGCCGATTTTTTCTACGCATTACTGGTGATGGTGGTGATGTTGCCGCTGATCGGGGTGATAAACTCGATTTCGCTGGCAGTGTTTAAAATCTGCGGCTGGAAGGTGGCGGATCCGGCATTACAGAATCTGTTCCGGAATAGTCCTTGGTCGGTGGTGGTGATCCTGGTTTTCGGTGCGGTCGTTCTGGCTCCGCTGGCGGAGGAGATCGTCTTCCGGCGGATTATCTTCACGGCCATCAACTCCAAGTTCGGTACCACGGCGGGGCTTATGGTGACTTCGCTGCTTTTCGCGCTGGTTCACGACTGCCGGGCGCAGATGCCTGCGCTGTTCCTCCTGGGCATCGCTATGCAGTTGTTTTATCTCGAACGCCGCCGCCTGGCGGCGTCGATTACCCTCCATGCCTGCAATAATGCCTTTGCGGTGGGCATGATGCTGCTGGCGCGCATCAACGGCTGGGATTGGGTATTTGAGATGTGAGAAACGTTATCCTCTTTTTCCGCGTTTGTAGCGCCAGGCGCCGATAATGATCCCCAGTGCCAGGAAATTTAATCCGATGATACCGACCAGCAGTGTCAGTGAGGTACTGGGCTGGACGTAGCGGCCGGATACCCCGAAGTAATAGGCCGACCAGATTCCTATTCCGATTCCCGCCAGAACCCCTGCCAGATATTGCCAGAAACTTTTCATTTTAATCTCTCCCTTGATTTTATATTTTTAAGGTTGTTATTTTTTTGAAGCCAGCGTGTAAGCGGCAATAGCCGCCATCATCAGCATTGCCGCGGCGATGCGGCGCAGCAGCGCCTTACTGGAGGTGCGGCTTTCCAGATGCGCCATCTCCATCCGGACCAGCATCATCCCCAGTATTACCGAGATCAGTCCACGGCTGCTTTGGACGATGTTGCCGAATACGGTTCCCACCGCGGCGAAACAGGCGAACAGAAAAAGCATGGCTGTAAACCAGCAGACCGCAAAGGGCAGGGCCGCGCGAAATGCTCCGCGCGAACGTTTGACCGCCAGCAGTACGGGAACGGCGATAGCGCCCAGCAGAATATAGCACATCGAAGTAGCGGTCAGCGAGCGGAGAATTAAACTGTTGCCTTTCAAGCTCAGGACCAGCGCCCGGGCGTAAATGTCCGACAGAGAATAGAAGAGGCAGCAGAGCATGACCCACATCATCATCCGCCATGATATTTTACCGCCGCTCCAGTTCATCATCGTTGCCGCGGTCACGCACATGAAGATTGCGACCCATTGCCAGGAATTGATCCCCTGTCCCAGAAAGACGATGTTAATCAATGCCAGTACCAGCAGCTTGATGCCCAGCAGCGAGGAAAGCCGGGAGGCCTCTATCTCCCGGATCGCCACAAAAAAGCTGCCCTGGCCGAGTAAATAAAAAAGCGAGGTCAGGAGCAAGGGGGTGATGACGGCCGTCTCTTCAAACATGCTCCGGGAAATAACCCACGGCAACAGCAGTGCCGCAAAAATCCCCATGATGACCTGAGAATAGATCATCAACAGGATCGGACTGCCGAACCTGACGACGAAATTGCGTGAGAAGATGTATGATGCGGATTGACCGAATGCCGCAATGATTCCCGTGACGATACCGAATAGCATTTTAACTCACATTCCTGCTTTAAACAAAAAAGCCGTTCCGCAGTAGAGACGGAACGGCAGAGGAAAAGGAGAACAAATCTTTATTAGAAATTGAATAACAGGAAAAACGGGAGGAATCCGTTTTTATTGAAATTCAATACGCCAAACTGAAAACAACCGCTCTGGGTTGCGGCGGAATCGCCGATGCAGTTGATAAATCCGATCTGAGTGCCGCAAATGCCGTTGTCACTGAGGTTGGCTACCCCGATCTGCGCGCCGCTGAAATCTGCTTTCGAGGCGTTGACCCAGCCGATCTGCGCGCCGCTTGCCTTGCTTTTTTTCAACAAATCTTCCCGTCCAGTCATGTTGCAGCAGCCGATCTGTGCACCGGTCATCCGATCGTAGGCAGTATTGAGCACACCGCTCTGGATGCCGGAAACTTCACCGGGACAGAAGTTTGCCAGGGAGATCTGCCAGCCGCAGACGGTATCCGCGCCGGTTGCGACGCCGGTGTCCAGCCCGCAGACTTTGCTGTTGTCGCCGTATATGGTATTCAGCCTGAAGCCAGTGACTGCGGTTTTTTCGGAAAATAGTTGCGCCGGAGGATAAAAACTCCACTGAAAAGGTGTTGAATTGGAGTCAAACGCCCC
>QKAL01000290.1 GCA_003246475.1 Lentisphaerota bacterium | reverse complement strand
GCCGACAATAATCTGACCGGTCAGTGTTCCGCCGGATGCGCCCTGTGTGAAATCTCCGGTGTAGGAATAAAACAGGCCTTCGCTGTCGCCGACGGAGTTGTCGGTGATATTGCCGGTTTTGGTTCCCACGGCGATGCCCCAGCCGCTCTCTTTAACTCCGCCGCTGAGGATCTTGATGTCGCCGGTTGCGATGATGGTTCCGACCACATTGCCTTTAACCATCACATCACCATCTACATAGACAACGCCACCGGGAATAATCTCATTACCGAAGGTTTTATCGCCAGAGTAAACTTGTGAGTTTTCTTGCGCCTCTTGCGCCTGATTGATATATTTAGTGAAGCTGATGTCGGGTGTCGGGATGGTTGGAACTGTGGTTTCGGTTTCCGGAACACCTTTCGTGTTTCCTTCCACGCTTGGGGCAGTAACGGAGCCGTTTACATCTTTCTTTTTCAGATCAATTTCCGTGGAAGAGTTGATGCTGACCAGCACATCGATATCCCCGCCCAGCACGATGTCGCCGTTGGTGTGGATCGTCAGCTCCGGATTACCGGCAACCAATGCGCCGCCGCCGCCGAATTTTCCGGTGCTACCGCCGCAGATGCCCCGTCTGAAGGCTTCCAGACTGCTGTAGTCAGTGATTTCCTCGGTCGGGTCGGGCCATTCCGTATCTTCCACAAGCGCTTCGACTTCCACTTCAGCAAGGTTGCAGACGCCGATGGAATTTACGATGCAGTATTGCCCGCTGTTCACCTGAGTAATCTGGATGGCGAAGGAACCGTCGCCGTAGCTGCTCTTCAGCGAGTCGCCGTCCGTGTATTCTGTTCCGGTGTCCAAACGGAAAAGAGCCGAGTTATTCCGGTTTTCATAGTTGTCGTAGAGAATGGAGTAAGCGAATTCAATGCCTGCTTCGGCATAGGCCGCGGCTTTGGTTCGGTCGCGGAGGAGGCGGCTTTGATAGAGGCTTTGTTTCCCCATGTTGTGCAGGGAGGTGAATGCAATGGCAAGCACGGCCATGACCCCCATGGCGGTGACCAGCGCATAACCTGTTTTGGTCTGTATGTTCTTTTTCATCTCCGGTTTCCTTTATTGAGTAGGCTGAGTGTTGCGGGGGGACAGTTCAACTTTGATTGCAGAAGTCGCCGTTCGCTTTTTTCCATCCATGCTTTGGATGTCTTTAAAAATTTCAAGGTCAACAATGAGTGCTGACTGGAGTTCCTTTCCATCGACGGTAATTTCATACATACCGCCGTTTGGACCTTTTATGAATTCACCGCTTATGTTTACGAGTTTGCGCACGCCGTTCCAGTCGATCGCCACATCTTTAAGAATCGGTGAGAGCAGGTGCGTTCCGGTTTCGGATGCCATCAGCGTCTGGAACTGGATATAGCGTTTCCATGTGCCCGGCACGGTGCGCGAGCTGTCGAAGGTAGTAGCTGAATTCCAGCTGATTGTGCGTACCTCTTCCGGTGTGCTACCGCTGCGCACTTTGAACGCGAGTCTCGTTCCGCCGGGGACGATCGCATTCCATGAAATATCGCCGTATGTCGGGGATTCAAGCTTGGTGTCATAAATGGCGGATGTATAGGTGCCTTTGTCGACAAAGCTCGCTGTGGCTGATTCGAGAAATGGAACGAAATAAGCATTCTGAATGGCCACATCATTGGTTGAATAGGCGTCTTTCCATGGGGCATCGTTTTTCGCCAGCTCCTCTTTGCTGACGCTGATGGGGGTGGCGATTTGGGTTGTTGCAGGGGCGATCGGGCTGGGGTTGGGGAAGCTCGGCCAGGCATTCCGGTCAATTCGCGCCAATTGGGAGGGGGCGGACACAACCTCATACGAAACAAGGTAGTTTATATTGGTGATCGGGATGTTGATCCAGTCCGAAGTGACGATTCCACCGGCAGGGATATCCGCTTTAGTGGTGGTGGTGCCGGTATTGCTGAATGTAACCGGCAGCTTCGCGGCGGAATTAAACGCCAGAACTGATGAGTTATTAAAACTTTCGCCGAAAAACACATGATCCAGCTGAACAGGATTATCAGGAGGAGCCCGGAACGTGAGGCAGGCGCGCATTCCTTTGCAAGCGATGTGATCCGATTTGAGCAGTGTTCGGATTACTTTGCCGCTCTGATTCATCGACATTAAGACCGGATCCGGTTCGGCGGTCTGAGCGGAGGCTTCCCAGCATGCGGTCATTCCTTCCAGCTGTACGACGGTGTCAATCGGATTCAGATCGTCTCGGGTATCAACAACCGTTTGATATTTTTTTGCATCCACACCGCCGAAATTGGTCTCCTCGATACGGTCGTTTTTCAGATCCATCGAAAACTCGTTACCAACCTGTGTTGCCGGGAAGTGCAGAATGTGTCCGCCGTCATATCGCAGGCCGCCATATAGTCGGACTGCGCTGGCGCCCTGCTGGTTCTGTATCACCTGATCTTCTGCTTCGCGTATCCGCAGTGCGGTATTTCCTTCGATGCGGTCGATCCCAAGTTCATATCCGCCGCTGGCGCTGTCCTGTCCGGAGGCTTTGAACCGGATTTTATGGGTTCTGTTTGGAACTGAATCCGGATCGAGCATGATATATCCGAGGAAAATGGTATCCTCGGTCTCCGTTTCGGCGTAGGTGTTGATGGTGGCAGTGCTCGGGCTAAGTTCCCAGTCGAGAAGGTTGGAAAAAAGAACCATAGATTTTGCGTTCCCTCTGTTGTAGGTCGCTGATCCATCACCATGAGCCACTACATCATTGAGCTGTTTCTGTCGTTCGTCGTGAGAGAGCGATTCATCGCGGGGGGAAAAGGTGGTTCGCACCAGTTGGTTCGGTGTTCCTTGGCGGATGTGGTAAATCACGGTTTCATCCCATATGATTCGACCCTTTTCATCCCGCTCAATCATGTCGTCGCTGTCGTCTTCATCGTCATATGCAATCGGAAAGCTGATGGCGGTGAAAGGGGGTGTTTCGGGATAAAAGAACATCTCATTCATCGTGGAGAGGCGGATATCCTTTTTCAGTCGTTCGATGGTAAGCTGGACATCATTATCCAGTTCGTTCTGCGTATCGGCTTCATCCGCGTTTTTAAGCAGGAAGATATAGCCAGACATCGCCATGCTCATCGCAAACACAAGGATGGCGAGTGCAACAACGGCTTCAACCAGAGTGAATCCCTTCCTGTTTTTTCTGGCCATATCAGTCACTCCCCAATCCTAATTCAGTTTTGCAATATACGATTGAACCGTTTCGCTTTCGTCAAAAGTGAGGGTAACCGGATTCTGTATATTGACGGTTACCACCACTTCCAGAAGATCAGCGTTAATAAAGTTGATTGTCGTTGTCCGTGTAAATTTACCGGCTTCGTCTGTTTCGCCTTCATTGTTTACCCGGGTGTTTTCCTCCTGCATATCGTAAATCTGCTGATAATCTGAGCTACGGAGGTGTCGAACCTGTTCGATCTGGTTTTTGGCAACATTAATGGCGATGTAGTGATGTCGGGCCTGATCTGCCACTTGGCGGTGGGAGAGAATTACGCGACCCGCGCCGCCGATAAAGGTGGCAAACAGCACCAGCGCAACAAGCGTTTCGACAATGGTTCCGCCTTGTTTTCGGCGCTTCCCTGAATTCTCTGGATATATTTTTTTGGTTTTCATGGTGCTTCTTTTTTATCAGGCCAGTCAATGAATACAAGGAAGCACTTGATGTGCCAACGGTTTTCAGGGGGCAGTGGAATCGTACTCATTTGCCCGGCAATAAGCACTTCTCTGGCTATTGCTTATGTCGCACGCATTCGCGATTTCACAATTTTTGTCGCAATGCTGATAAATTCTCCCGGTTATGTGTCCAAAATTAGAATTTTTATTCGTCTAATCTCCTCCGAAATTATTTCCCGCTCGATAAATCAGAAGATATTTGCATAAATTAATACAATTCAACTGTTAAGCACACACGGGTGTATATATGAAGTATTATCGATTTGCGAGCAAAAGATTGCTGAATGTTGGGGTGTCTTTGGGGGGATTGCGGGGATAAACCTTGAAACAGAAATGAACCACGGATGAACGCGGACAAGCACGGATGTTTCAACAAGATAGAGAAAAAGCGGGAAGCTCCCATAAAGTGAGCGGAATAATTGCCGTATACCCTTGGTTATCCGTGTCCATCGTGTTTATCTGTGGTTCCATTCTCGAATTTAGGATAAATCCTGTTCGTCGATAAATAAGCCGAAGTTTATTTCGGCGTTGAATTCGAAATTATACAGACGGAATTACCGGGATATCCGGAATACCGATCCGTTTTGCCGAAGACGCCCGACGTAAGTGCATAACAGTGTATACTTTGTCGGCGATAATGAACCCCGGATTTTTCGGTCCGGGGCCGAGTTATGCGCCCATTATCCCGGGCAGGTTCAGTTGACCGGATTTTTGCGGTTA
>QKAL01000196.1 GCA_003246475.1 Lentisphaerota bacterium | reverse complement strand
CCGACAATGTTGGTTTCAATAAATGCCGCCGGACCGTCAATCGAACGATCAACGTGCGATTCCGCGGCAAGGTGCATCACCGCATCGGGCTGAAAATCAGCAAAGAGAGCCGCAACCTTTCCCCGGTCGCAGATATCGCCCTTTTCAAACCGGTACAGGTCGCTCTCTCCGATCTCCTTCAGTGATTCCGGCACCCCCGCATAGGTCAGCTTGTCCAGATTCAGAACCTGAACCTGTTTTTCTTTTACCAGATAGCGGCAAACGGCCGAACCGATAAATCCGGCCCCGCCGGTAACGATTATTTTTTTCATGATTTCTTCACCTCTTTCTGCACATCTTCACCATGAGCAACCGCAAAGTTTTTCAATTCATCCCGCCAATTCTTGAACACATTGATTCCCAACTCCTTCAGCCGTGTATTTTCCAGAATGGAATTAGCCGGGCGTTTGGCGGGGGTTGGATATTCATCCGTCGAACAGGGAACAAAATTATGTTTAATGCTCAACTCTTCGAGAAAGGCGCAGGCCAGTTCATACCAGTTGCAATAGCCTTCAGAGGTTGCGTGAAAGATTCCGGCTGCCTGTTTTTCCGCCACCACCCGGATTTGCCGGGCAAGTGTTTCCGACCAGGTTGGAGATCCATATTGATCCGCTACCACCTTGAGTTCCTTTTCCGGATTTTGAAGCGTCAGCCGAAGCATGGTTTTCAGAAAATTTTTTCCGCTTCGACCATAAAGCCATGCCGTCCGCAAAATTGCAAACCGGTCGGTCCGATCGACAATCCGCTGTTCTCCCGCCAGCTTGGAACGGCCATATTCCGAAACCGGCCCCGCTTCATCACTTTCGGAGAGCGATTCGAACAGCGGCCGGTTCCCCGGAAAAACATAATCGGTTGAAACGTGAATCAGGAAAGATTTGTTCCGCCCGGCCCATTCGGCCAGATAACCGGGAGCATCCGCATTCGCCCTCCAGCAGGCATCCTTTTCCGTTTCGCATGCATCAACTGCCGTATAGGCGGCACAGTTGACGATGACTTCCGGACGTACACTTTCCAGCAGATCAAAACATTGCTGTCGATCGGAAATATCAACCTCGGGCAGATCGATACCGACAATTTCAAGCCCGTCAAACTGCCGCATACAGTCCGAACCGAGCTGCCCCTTTGCTCCGACAATTAAATAAGTACTCACGGAAAAAACCTTCAGAGAAACCTACTGTCCATTTCCATAGCGCTGCTTAAAATCTTCATACGCGCGGGCGATGCCTTCGCGCATTTCGATCTTCGGTTCCCATCCGAGATTGCGCAGGCGGGATGAATCCATCAGCTTACGGGGCGTACCATCGGGTTTTGAAGAATCCCACTCAATCACTCCCTTGTAACCGATGACATCAGCAACCGTTTCTGCCAGTTCTTTAATCGTGATCTCCACACCGGAGCCGACATTGATATGCGACTGCACCGTTCCGCTCTCATCTTCAAATGCCACATCTGCATAACTGGTGTTTTCCAGAAGGAAAACACAGGCTTCGGCCAGATCATCGCTATAAAGAAACTCACGCAGCGGGGAACCCGATCCCCAGCACTCCACTTTTTCCAGATCCTGTTCTTTCGCTTCATGGAATCGCCGGATGAATGCCGGAAGCACGTGGGAGTTTTCCGGATGGTAGTTATCGCCCGGGCCATACATATTGGTCGGCATGGCCGAAATAAAGTTGGTGCTGTACTGGCGGTTGTAGGCATCGCACAGACGAATGCCGGCAATCTTGGCAATCGCATACGGCTCGTTCGTCGGCTCCAGCGGACCCGTCAAAAGATGCTCCTCTTTTAACGGTTGCGGCGCCAGTTTGGGATAGATGCAACTCGATCCGAGAAACAGCAGTTTTTTCACGCCGTGTTTATACGCCGCATGAATAATATTGGCCTCGATCATCAGGTTTTCATAAAGGAACTGAGCGCGGTAAATATTGTTGGCATTAATACCGCCAACCTTTGCCGCGACAAGCACCACATACTCCGGCTTCTCGGCGGAAAAAAAATCATCCACACTTTGCTGGTTGATCAGATCCAATTCATCAATAGATCGACCGATTAAGTTTGTATATCCGTGCCGCTCGAGTGCCCGCCAGATTCCGGAGCCGACCAGTCCAAGATGCCCGGCAACATAAATCCGCGCATCGCGCGGAATGGGGTCAGGGGTTTGGGGTTTAGAGTTTAAAGTAGAATTACTCATCTTTTCACCTTAATGACTTTATTAATCCGGCCAGCATTTTCCGGATCGTGACAAATTTATTAATCAAATCTTCTTCGGATTTAATGAATCCAAGTTTACTCGCAATAATCAGCTGAGTTTCAACTTCAGCAGCAGAACCATCAGCAATTCGAAGAAAGTGGATAAAATCCTTAGAGTGGTGACGCGCGCTTCCTTCGGCAATATTCGATGGAATGCTTACTGCCGCACGCCTGATCTGATTCGTCAGACCAAACTTTTCAGACTCCAGAAAACCGGCAGTTATCTGGTAAACGACTGCCACAGCATCAACAGCTTTCTGCCACACTTCAAGTTCCTTGAAGTCACTCACACCAAACTCCAAACCACTAACTTCAAACAGCTCTGTTAGAACCCGATTTCATAATTGGGATTATCGAGCAACCGCAGATCGCCGTCGGTCATGATTTGGACGAGTTCTTCAAACTTAACCTTCGGCTCCCAGCCAAGTTGCTTCTTCGCTTTCGCCGGGTTGCCTAGAAGCTGATCCACTTCGCACGGACGATAGTAACGTTCATCCATTCGGACAATCACATCGCCGGTAGCACGGTTTTTACCAATCTCGTTAACGCCTTCGCCTTCCCACTCAATTCCGATGCCGACGTGTGCAAACGATTTTTCAATAAACTCACGAACCGTGTGCATTTCATTTGTGGCCACCACATAATCATCCGGCGTATCCTGCTGGAGCATCATCCACATCATTTCGACGTAGTCGGGTGCATAGCCCCAGTCGCGCAGCGCATCAATGTTCCCCATGTAGAGACACTTCTGCAATCCACGGGAAATACGTGCCACCGCCATCGTGATTTTGCGGGTCACAAACGTTTCGCCGCGACGTGGCGACTCGTGGTTGAACAGAATACCGTTGCTGGCATGCAGTCCATAGGACTCACGGTAGTTTTTCACAATCCAGAAACCATACTGCTTCGCTACGGCATAAGGAGACCGCGGATAAAACGGCGTTGTTTCCGTTTGCGGAACCTCCATCACCTTCCCATACAGTTCAGAGGTGGACGCCTGATAAAAACGGGACGGAATGCCGGTTTCCCGGATGGCATCCAGAAGGCGAAGAACTCCAATGGCATCGGCTTCCGCCGTATATTCAGGAACCTCAAATGACACCTGCACATGTGATTGTGCTGCCAAATTGTAAATTTCGCTTGGCCCGATTTTTTCAATTAACCGGTTCAGGTTACTGGAATCCGTTAGATCGCCATAATGAAGAAACATTTTGACGCCCGTTTCATGTCGATCCTGATAAAGGTGATCAATACGATCCGTATTAAAAGAAGAGGCACGACGAATGATTCCATGAACCTCATATCCCTTTGAAAGCAACAGCTCCGTCAGATATGAGCCATCCTGCCCCGTGATTCCTGTAATTAATGCTTTTTTCATTCGACTTCCCATCGTTATCCAATAATGCCCCGTTCTTTAAGGTCATCAATGATTGTCTCCGCCGCAGCGGCAGGTGTTAACTCTTCTGTCGCCAGCGTCAGTTCGGCATCCTGTGGAGCCTCATATGGATCGCTGACTCCAGTAAACTGCTGGATTTCTCCGGCACGCGCCTTTTTGTACAGCCCTTTCGGATCGCGTTGTTCGCAGACCTCAATTGGAGTATCAACAAATATTTCAATAAAGGATTCGTCGCCAATGACCTCTCTGGCGGAGGCGCGATCAGAAATATAAGGCGAAATGAAAGAGGTAATTACAATCACACCCGCATCGTTCATCAGCGCAGCCACTTCAGCAATCCGGCGGATATTTTCCTTCCGATCCTCCATCGAGAAACCGAGATCGCGGTTGAGGCCGTGGCGGATGTTGTCACCGTCGAGAATATAGCAGAGATGCCCCTGCTGAATCAGCATCTGTTCCAGCTCTTTCGCAATGGTCGATTT
>QKAL01000081.1 GCA_003246475.1 Lentisphaerota bacterium | reverse complement strand
TTGATCGTCGCCGGGGCGGTATTGACCATCTGGAGTGATAAAAAAGTCCGAATAAAAATAGCATCCGGAGTGCTGTTTCTTCTTGGTATGATGTTGTATATTCAATCGGCGCTGGCTTTCACCTTTGCATTTTCGACGATGGCGCTGGCGATGGGGACTTTGTATTTTCTCAGTATGTTTGAGTCCTCCACAACCCGCATTTTTTTCATCGGGACAAGAATTTTTCTAATCTGCATGACTCTGTTTACCCTGTGGCTGGAGTTGAATCGCATGCTTATGCCGGTCTGGTCTCCGGCTGCATACCGGAGGCTTTATGTGATCGGCGGGGCATTGAGTTCTCCTTCCGGCATACCCTCTTATGTCGATATTTTAAAGAGCAAATATAATTTGCCGGCGTATAATCTTTCTGATCCCGGTAACGATGTACAACGGGCGATGGCTCAGGCGGAGATGATTTCTACCGGTGATGTGGTGGTATTGGTGGAACTGGGACTGCATCAGGATTGCCGCCGTTTTTCCGATGGGTTGGCGCCGCTGTTGAAACGTTTGAACGGCAATGGGCGTGTGGTTATGATGTTCGAGATTCCTGTACTCAAAGAGGCCGGCAGTTATCGCAAAGTCCAGCTGGATGCGGCTGGACGCAGCGGCACGGTAATGATTCCCCGCCGCGTGTTGGCGCGGCAGATATTTTCCAGTCATGCGGTTGGTAATTCTCTTGACGTTACGGGGCAGGAGAGTCTTGCCGACGCGCTTGCCCCAATGTTGCAGCCGCTTTTTTCTTCACCGCCAAAGCCGTTGCCAAAACCTTTACCAGAATAAAAAAAGGCGGACCATTGGCCCGCCTTTTGATTATTAATGGTTTATTTCCCGGAATCTTTTATGGCTGCCTGTGCCGCCGCGAGGCGCGCGATCGGCACCCGATAGGGACTGCAGGAGACGTAATTGAGACCGATCTTATGGCAGAATTCCACCGTACGAGGTTCGCCGCCATGTTCGCCGCAGATACCCAGTTTGATATCCGGACGCACGGCCTTGCCCTTGGAGACGGCAATTCGCATAAGTTCACCGACACCCTCCTGATCGAGCACCTGGAAGGGGTCATATTCATAGACGTTCCATTTAACGTAATCGCCGAGGAATTTACCGGCATCGTCGCGAGAGAAGCCGCAGCCCATCTGGGTCAAGTCGTTGGTCCCAAATGAGAAGAATTCGGCTTCGGCGGCGATCTTGTCGGCGGTTACGGCAGCGCGAGGCACTTCGATCATGGTACCGATTTTGACCTGTAACTTGCAATTGCGCTCCTTTTCAACCAGGGCAATGGTGTCAACGATGATCTCCTTCTGCATCTGCAGCTCTCTGACGTGACCGACAAGCGGAACCATGATTTCTGGTTTTGAACCCGCAACTTCGCAGGCCGCTTCGCAGATGGCGCGGGTCTGCATGGCGGAGACTTCCGGATAGGTCATGCCCAGACGGCAGCCACGGTGCCCGAGCATCGGATTGAACTCGTTCAGGCTTTCGACCAGGTGTTTGACCTCATCCACCGAACATCCGAGCTGATTGGCCATTTCCTGCTGACCTTTACTGTCATGGGGCAGAAATTCATGCAGCGGTGGATCGAGCAGACGGACCGTACACGGGCGGCCCTGCAAAGCTTTGAAAATACCGATGAAGTCTGTCCGCTGCAGCGGCAACAGTTCTGCCAGCGCCTGTTCGTATTGAGCGATTGCCTGAAGTGATTTCTTGCAGTCGGCACATTTGCTCTTGAGAATGTCAAGAGTCTTGGCGTCATTCTGATCCTTGAGTTTTTTAACCGTTTCGGCAACCAGGATCAGGCGGCGGAACGATGTGATACGGTCACCTTCGAAGAACATGTGTTCGGTGCGGCAAAGGCCGATGCCTTCGGCGCCGAACTTGACCGCGACTTCGGTGTCGTACGGGGTATCTGAATTAGTTCTGATGCCCAGTTTGCGGTATTTGTCGGCGAGTTCCATGATTTGACCGAATGGCCCGGTCAGTTCCGGGTCTACAGTAGCGACTTTTTCGCCGTAAACCGCACCGGTTGATCCATTCAACGAAATCCAGTCGCCTTCTTTGATGATGTGATTGCCGCAAGTGAATGTTTTCGCTTTGTAGTCGATCTTGATGTCGCCGCAACCGGCAACGCAGCAGGTCCCCATGCCGCGAGCCACGACCGCTGCGTGGGAGGTCATGCCGCCGCGGGTGGTCAGGATCCCCTTGGAAACGTGCATCCCACCGATGTCCTCAGGACTGGTTTCAATACGGCAGAGGATTACCGTCTTACCCGCATTGGCCCAGGTTTCCGCATCATCTGCGTTAAAGACCACCATACCGGTGGCGGCTCCGGGCGAGGCTGGAAGGCCGACAGTCAGTTTACATGCTTTTTCTTCGGCGGATTTGATGAAAACCGGATGCAGCAGCTGGTCGAGTTGGTTCGGGGCGACGCGCATAACTGCGGTTTTTTCATCGATCAACCCTTCTTTTACCAGATCGGTGGCGATCCGGACCGCGGCGGCTGCGGTACGCTTACCATTACGTGTCTGAAGCATATAGAGTGTGCCGTTGTCGATGGTAAATTCCAAGTCCTGCATGTCCTTGAAATAATTTTCCAAGGTGACGCGGATTTCATCGAGCTGCTTAAAACATTGCGGCATAGCTTCTTCGAGGGATGGGTAACTTGATGCCCGTTCGCTTTCACTGATGTTCTGGGATTTTGCCCATGCCATCGATCCGGCTTTGGTGATCTGCTGCGGGGTACGAATGCCGGCGACGACGTCCTCCCCCTGGGCGTTGATAAGAAATTCACCGTAGAAATATTGATTTTCGCCAGTGGAAGGATCGCGGGTGAAAGCGACGCCGGTGGCAGAGTTTTCGCCGGAGTTGCCGAATACCATTGATTGGACATTAACGGCGGTACCAAGAAGACCGCGGATGTCGTGGATCTGGCGGTATTTGATTGCGCGGGGGTTGTCCCAGGAATCGAAAACGGCTTGAATGCCGCGCCAGAGTTGGGCTTTGGGGTCTTCCGGAAAATCGGCGCCGGTGGCCTTGCGGACGACCCCTTTATAGAGGTCGATGACTCGTTTAAGATCATCGGTGTTGAGTTCGGTATCGAGTTTGACACCCTTGGCTTTTTTGACCGATTCGAGCGCATGTTCAAATTCGTCGTGTTCGATGCCGAGTACCACATCGCCGAACATCTGTATGAACCGGCGATATGAGTCCATGACGAAACGTTCATTGCCGGTAAGCTTGATCATTGCATCTACCGTGGCAGCGTTCAGACCCAGATTGAGTACGGTGTCCATCATGCCGGGCATGGATACGGCGGCTCCGGAACGGACGGATACAAGTAGCGGATGAGGACCTTTTCCGAAAGTTTTACCAGTGGTTTTTTCGAGTCTGGCGAGCGCTTGGTCGACTTCTACCTGAATCGCGGCGAACAGCTTTTCCCGTCCCAAGGTACAGTACTCGTTGCAAGCTTCCGTGGTGATGGTGAATCCTGGTGGAACCGGCAACCCCAACTCTGCCATTTCTGCCAGATTTGCTCCCTTGCCCCCAAGCAAGTTTTTCATTGAGCCGTTGCCTTCCGATTGGCCTTTGCCGAAGAAATAGACGAATTTTTTCGACATGTCTTACCCCCCCATGTTGTTTTATGTTTAGTTGTAAACCGTTATACGGCTATTTAAAACTCATGAAAGACTTCTCCAGTAATTCTTTTTTTGGATTTTCATTTGCCCCGACCATGACAAATGCGCGATTGACGATGACATCCTTTTTAAACCCTACCAGATAAAGGTAGTTTTCACTCATAATGCGGGCGAGATTTTCTCGCTGTTTACGAATGTTGACATTATATTTGTATATACCGATCTCTTTGCCGTCGACCCGGATCGAAACCGCATCATCGGCGTGAGCTACATCGGGACGAATCAACTGTACCGTCTTGATGGGAACCTTACATTTTTCGAAGTGGCGGATGAGATCCGGGATGATCAGGGTATTGTTGCCTGTATTTCGCAGATCTTCCGGGTCGACCTGGTTGTTGCCGCAACCGGCGAGGAAAAACATGGACGAAACCATAAACAGGAATAAAAATAAGCGATTAAGACGGGAAAATACCATATTCTGCAAACCCCACCATTATTTAGTAAAACG
>QKAL01000200.1 GCA_003246475.1 Lentisphaerota bacterium | reverse complement strand
CTGATGACATCCTGGAAGTCGTCTTTATAAAGACCATTGCTTCCGGAACTGCAACCCGCCAACAACAAAGTCAGCCCTGTTGCTGTGATAAGGAAATGGCTTAATTTTATCATTGTTATACCTCAGTTGGTTACTAATGAAAATACCCCATTCATTAGATAACACAATAATGGAAAAAATAAAGAGGGAATGATAAAAAAGAAAGCCTTTTCCTGCCGGGATGAGCCGATGGATGATGACGGTCGTGATTCCGGTACGAAAATATGCGGTTCCGGTTGACAGATTCCGAATCAGCGGTTATAATCGGAAGATTCATACAATTTGGTATTTCGTATTTAAACAAGATAAGAAAGGCCGGAATGTCGAATCTGAGAGGCTTTTTATTAATATCGATTCTGGTGTTGCTGCCGGTATTGCGATGCCTGGGAGAAGGAGATCGGATGCCGAAAAAGACCAACCACCTTGCCGGGGAGACCAGTCCGTACCTGAAACAGCATCTATATAATCCTGTGGACTGGTATCCGTGGAATGCCGCTGCCTTGCGGCGGGCTGTCGAAGAGAATAAACCCATCTTCCTTTCCATCGGGTATTCTACATGCCACTGGTGTCACGTGATGGCGTCGCAATCGTTCGAAAATGAAAAGGTGGCCGCGGCGCTCAACGATACCTTTGTCTGCATAAAAGTTGACCGCGAGGAGCGGCCGGATCTGGATGCGGTCTATATGCGTTTCTGCCAGGCACTCAATGGCGGCGGCGGCTGGCCGTTAAACGTAGTTTTGACGCCGGAACTGAAACCGATTACCGCGGCAACGTATATTCCGCCGGATCAGCTGATCGAGTTTGCCGGGCGGATGAAGGTTCTCTGGCGGGACGAGCCGGAAAAACTTCGCGCCAACGCTGAGAACTTGACCGCATATCTCAAAACGACTCCGGATCGGCGTGATTCCGCCTTTGTTGACGGGATTGAAAAAAAAGCTTGGGAAAACCTCCGGCGTGATTTTGACGGCAATAACGGCGGCTTCGGCAGCACCCCGAAGTTTCCTTCGGCACAGCGCTTGATGTTTCTGTTGCGCTATTGGTATCTTACACGTGACCCGGAGGTTATGCGGGTGGTCGAAACGACCTTGAACAAAATGCGTTGCGGCGGGATATACGATCAGATTGCCGGCGGCTTTCACCGTTACACTATTGATGCCGCCTGGCGGGTTCCCCATTTCGAAAAGATGCTTTACGATCAAGCCATGCTGGCGTTGCTTTATGCTGAGGCGGCATCGGCTACCGGTAACCCCCTGTACCGCGATACCTCCATTGAGACGATCAGATATGTCCTGACCAGGCTGCGGTCGCCGGATGGCAGTTTTATCTCCGCGGAGGATGCCGATGAGCGTTATTATTTATGGCAGTTGGAGGAGTTGCGGCAAAATCTCTCCCCCGGAGAGTTCGAGCTGGCGACCCGAATCTATAACTTGCATCCGGATGGCAATTTCGTTCCAGAAACGGGAAAGAATGTTTATAAACTCAATATCCCTTATCTGTATATGAATCCATACGCTCTGGCCGTGAAGATGAATGCGGATGTTTCCGAGTTTATGAATATCAAGAAAAGAATCGATCTGCAGATGCTTTCAATCCGTTCCCGCCGTTTACGTCCCCATTTGGACGATAAGATCATTACTGGCTGGAACGGGCTCATGATTGCCGCGCTTGCGCGTGCGGCGAGGGTGTTTGATGAACCTTCCTTTCTTGAGAGCGCAACGATTGCCGCCGACAATATCCTGTCGTTGCATCGTCGCGCTGACGGAGGTCTTATCCGTTGCCGGGTTGGTGAGAGCCCATCCGGTCAGGCGGTATTGGAGGACTATGCGTATGTCATATGGGGTCTGATTGATCTTTACGAGGCGGATTTCAATCCCAAATATCTTTCGGCGGCGATCGGCCTGACGGAGTATGTAAATACTCATTTCATCGATCCGGAACTGGGTGGTTATCTGGTGATTTCGACAGATGACGATACCGCGTTGTTTCGACCGCGCAGCATTTATGACGATGCATTGCCTGCCGGTGGCACGGTTATGGTACTTAATCAGATGCGCCTGGCTTCGCTGACCGGATCGGAAGAGTATGCAAAACAGGCGGAACACAATGCCATGGCGTTGGCACTGGAAGCCAATCGCAGCCCTCACAATTGTTCCATGCTGCTGAATGCGCTGATGTTTGCCAGCTTTCCGGCATGGGAAATAAATGTTGTCGGTACGATGGATGATGTCAATACGACAAATATGCTGAAAATGCTTTCCGGCGCGTTTTGCCCTTTCAAGAGTCTGCGTTTTTATGATGCGGCCTCAGGGAAAAAACCCATGAATGAGTCCCTGTCGATGGTAAACGATACCTGTACGGTTTATATTTGCCGTAATCAGACCTGCCGGGAGCCGGTAAATTCTTTGACGGAAGTGGCAAGAATTTTAAACCTGAAGCCGCTGCAAAATAAAACGATTGAGGTAAAATAATGGATAAGATAATTATCAGAGACCTGGCCCTTCGCGCTATCATCGGGACTTTTCCCGAGGAACGTCGCGAAAAGCAGGATGTCATTTTTAATATTGAACTGTTCTGCGACCTGGCTCCGGCAGGGAAAAGTGACCGGCTGGACGATACTGTGGATTACAAGACGTTGAAAAAGAATATCATTGCCAAGGTCGAGTCATCGGATTTTTTTCTAATCGAGCGTCTGGCTCAGTCGGTTGCCGACATCTGCCTTGCCGATAAACGCATCCTGAAAGTAAAGGTGATGGTGGATAAACCAGCGGCGCTGCGTTTCTGCCGCAGCGTCGCCGTGGAGATCGAACGCGAACAACCAGTCTGGTGATCGCGTTCCAGTTACGGTTATTTGAAGGTTAGACGGAGTGATACCAGGCTGTATGGCGATACTTTGAATGTAACGCCGTCTGTGGTAACCTCCGGCGACCACTCTTCTGCTGCTGGTCGCTCCTGCAGATCTACCAGTTCGGCCGTGATGAGCTCTCCCAGGTTCCGGTCGAAAGAGATCTTTATTTCCTGCTCTTTTCCTGCCGTTTCATACAGTCGGATCACCAGCGCGTCGCGGTCCTCCGCTTTTTTCAGCCCGGAAATAATGACTTTGCCGGAGAGGATACGGATCAGGCTGCCGGTTGGCGGGAGTGTGCCGCCATGCAGTCCGGTTCCGATAATGCGGAGCTGGTGATTAAAGGCGCGACCCGCCTGAGTTGCCTGGGCGGTGGTGAGTTCGCCGGAGTACGGCAACAGTCCGAGGCGGACTTCATGTTCGCCCAGTTCGGGGTTGGGGTCGGGTTCATATGAACTGCGGATCAGCGACGCCCGTAATGTACTGCCGTCGAGCGCGAATCCGTATTTACAGTCGTTGACCAGCAAAACACCGATGAGTTGTTCAGGGTTGCCTGCTTTTACCCATTGCAGTGCCGGAACTTCTTCGTCGTGGCGGCAGTCGCGCTTTACTTCACCGAACGGAATTTCGTAACTGGTTTCTACCCGGTCGAGATTAAGTGCGAAAGGTATACGCAATGCCGGGGTTCCGTCAATTTTATTCCCAGACTCCAGCCAGGTTCCTTTAATGATGATGCCCACCATCGGGTTGCCGGCGGTAATGTCATAACACACGGTGAAACTGGAACGGCGAATCTCTGCTTCGACCTTGATCCGGATCAGATACGGACCGGTGTACTCCTGGGTGATTGAACGGATATGCATAGGTTCCGGTGCGGCGCTGTGCTCAATGCACCACGCCGACATCGGACGCGCTCTCTCCACGGTAAACTCCAGTATGGGAACCTGGTTATCCGGGCTGATGATATCGCGACCGGAAGTTTTGTCCTTCAGGCGGAGGATTCCGCCGGTCGTCGGATTGATTTCCAGCAACACGAATTCGTTTTCGCCGCCGAAACGGCTTGTACGTTCGTTATAAGCATAGCTGCAATGGTGCGGGGGCTGAATCGGTTTCAAAGAGGTTTCGGCAGATTGTTGCGGTTCCTCTTCGGTAATGGTACAGACCGTATAGCCGAAGCCTGGAACTGTGACCGGCAGTGCCAGTCGGACATAGTTGTGGCCCCATTCGTGACCGGAGTTGATGAACTGCGTGTTCCGCAATGTCCCTTCGGCCGTACGAAAAGCAAACTTGCGATCTTTCAGTGGGGTTTCATCACCGATGATCGGATTATCCCAGACCATGATTTCAACCACT
>QKAL01000150.1 GCA_003246475.1 Lentisphaerota bacterium | reverse complement strand
ACCATTAAGTCATAACCCAGCCACTGCGGAATCGCCAGACAGATTACCGGCGGTGCATCCGAACGATATTTCAGTACTTCCTCGGTAACAAAGGTCCCGCTGCCAACATTCCGGCTCAAAAAACCGTCATCGCACAAAGCCTCCACCGCCTTGCTCACCGTCGACTGGCTGACGGAAAAATTGTGCATCAGATCCCGCATGGAATAGAAGTTGCTACCCGGCTCCATATTCAAGAGCCTTGAGCGCAATTCATGGTACAAAAGCCGGTATTTGGGCTGTTCCGCCAATTTCTGCATTCATTCACCAATTTTAATGTTTCCTATCACTATTATATCGTATCGATACACTTTTGTCAATAACACAAACACTTTTTTTAATTTTATTTCCGATTAGCTCTGATGGCGTTCTCTATCGGCAGTCATGTCATTAAAGAGAAACCGATACCCTTTCAAAATGAGTTTTTCCATTCCGACAAGATTGCCATGAGTTAACGTTATTCGATTGATGCCGAATCCTGGTCGGTAGTCACATACTTATCCCGAAAATCGCGTTGCCGCTTTGTAAGTTCTACGGACTGTTTAATGATTCGCGGATATTCCAGGTCGCATATTCCTTGTTTTCACCCAACATGGCCCAATGTCCCACTTTCTGGGTAAAACCACGCACCATTCACCCCTCATCCAAATTTTACCGAAGATTATTTCAAAGCAAATACGCACGTAATCATTATCTAACAATCGCGGATTATGATATTAACAAAGCCCCTCAAAGGCTGATGAGATGTCAAAGTAGAATTGCGTTCGAGCAATTACTAAACCAAATAAAGGGAAAATAGATGATGAAAAATAGCAGAATGCTGTTGTGCCTGCTGGCAACCGTCGGACTGGTTGCCGGAAGCAGCCTCCCCGCCGCAGACGCCAAGGAAAAGAAATTATTGTTCAAACAGGATGACGCGCAGGAGACCTTCGTGTCCAAGGTCTACGAACTAAAGCACGTCAATGCCGGAGACCTCACCCCTTTCGTTCTGGGTGCCGTAAAACGCTATAACACCAATTCCCAGGTGGAACGGTTGAACTACAAGGCCGCAAAAAAACAGTTTCTGGTGGTCAGTACTCCTCCAAACATGATGAAGTATGTTGATGACATGATTGCCAAGATGGACCGTCCCGTCAACAAGAAAGACGCCTCCGGTTCCGTGATCGAAGGGACCGGCATCTACCGTTTCGCCTATATGCCGAAATACCGTTCCACCAGCGACATGCTGCATATACTCAACAAAGCGGTAATCAGCGGTGACGGCGCCGCTTTCCTTGACTCCACCTCCAATTTGCTGTACTGGAAAGACTCATATTCCGACGGCAAGGATGTGCTGGAATGGTCCAAACAACTTGACCGCCCCGTTCCCCAGGTCGAACTTGAGTTCAAGGTCTATGAAATCCGCCAGAGCCTGCTGGACGATGCCGGCCTCGACTATCTGGCCTGGAAAAACGGTCCCGGGCTGAACATGTTCCAGGTAGGTTATGAAAGTCTGGCGATGCAGGCCACCGAGGAGCTGCTTGCCAATATGGACAAATTTTCATCCTGGTCTTACGGCGGTTTCTTTACAGCGCCGCAATTTGATATGAGCTTTATCCGGATGTTGTCGCAGAAGGGGTTGGCCAAGATCGCCGGAACCGGTTATCTCACCGTTGTCAACAATTACAGCAAGACCTATTATGTCAAGTTCTCGCCGGAAAACCAGAATATCAGCAAGGATTCTTCCGACAAGTCATCCGTCGGCGTTGGCGCAAGCTCTGCATTTGAGATCAGCGTAATCAAACCGACCATCTGTTTCAAGGCCAAAGGCGAAGCGGATTCCATCTACAACGGCGACAATTTTGACGTCGATACCTACAAACGCCTCGGCGGCTCTCTACTCTTTGCTTACAAGGTGGCGATGAACGATGTGGTTGAACGCAACAACCGCGGCACCGAACTCACCGAAAGCAGCAAGGTCGAGTCCGATCTGACTATTGATCTGGGAGATGAACGGCTCCTGGCGGTTTATGACAAGACTCAAAAAGTCGAGCAGACTATCGGCGTCCCGTTCCTCAGCGAGATCCCCTATGTCAAATATCTCTTCGGAACCACGACCACCATTGACGAGGACGTCAAAATGATAGTTTCCGTAAAGGCGCGTTTGGTTCACCCGGAAGACAAATACGCTTCCTGGAGCGGCAAGCTGCTCACCAAAGAAGAAATCAGCAAATAAGCAATAACGTATAAAGGAGCATATAAGCAATGAAACTTAAAAATATATTATTCAGCGCGGCTGGAATTATCGCCGCCTCCGCGGTTAACGTTTCCGCCCAGCAGGCGGTCAACAATAAGGCGACGCAGCCTTATGATAGCACACAGGTCCAGCCGCAGATCCGTCTCAACCTCGATCAGGCAACCGAATCGGTACATTTCATCCGCGACAATACCGATCCTTATGTCGTTACCAAGACCTATGTGCTGAAAAACGCCGATCCGTATGAAATCCGGCCGTATATCCGTTCCGTGGTCCAGTCGAAGAAGATCAGCGAAAACAACACCTTCGTCGAATGCATCAAATATAACGACGGCACCGGCGTCGTAATCGTCTCGGCGGAAGAAGACCGTTTCGGCAAGCAGGAAAACGGCATGGGCATTGATGAGATTGTCGCCGCCCTTGACCAGCCGAAAATCACCTCGTCCTCCGGTTCCGTCCGCCTGCTCTATTTCCCCAAATACCGCAGCGCCGCCGAACTCTCCACTATGGTGTTCAACGTCGGCATGAATCATTCCGCCGACTCGCTGGAACTGGAGCAGGGCAAAGACAAGGCATATGCCGACTCCGGACTTAATGCCCTGATGTTCTATGTCCCGAAATACAGCAAGAAAAACATCGACAACATGCTTAAGCTGTATGATACGCCGATCCTTCAGGCCGCCATCAAGTACACCGTTTACGAGATCGACGCTGAAAACGACGGTAAAATCGGAGCGGACTTCCAGTCATGGAAAAACAATGACGGCGCGGACTTCTTCTCCATGGGCGGCAGGTACCGCAGCAACTGGACTTCGACCTGGAGCGGCGGCATCGACCACACCACCGGCTCCAATAAAACCCAGTTCATCAACTTCAACCCGAAGTGGAACAGCAAGTATCTCGATTTCCTGGTGTGCAAAGGCAAAGCCAAGGTCATGACCTCCGGCGAAGTTGTCGTACGCAACAATACCACGGCCATGATCGATAAGACGTCCAATGTCTTCTACGACCAGTACTCCGCCGCCGCCGCGGAAACCCTTGACCAAACCATCAGTGTTTCCGGCAAGACCATCACCACCAGCAAACCGGCCACATTCTCCAACCCCTATGCCGCCACCAGCTCCGCCGACTACTACGTTGAGGCGAAAGATATCTACGGTGACAGCGTCACTATCGTTGGTGATACTTTCCGCGGCGACCTCGGCGCGATGAAGATCATTCCCTCCGGCTCCGCGTCCCCGTACTACACCCTGACCGTCGATGGTGCCTCGCTGAAGAAAAACGGCGAGAACATCGGTTGTCAGGCGGAACTCGGCTCCTTCAAAATCTATAAGAAAACCACCACATACTCTTATGACGGCGGTGCGGTCTCATATCAGACCTGGCCGGAAGTCGCCTGGTCCAACGACATCGCTATCGAAAAAGGCCCGACCGTCAACACGGTTTCCGGCTCCGGCTTCGGTTTCAAGATGTACGTAACGCCGCAGGTTTGCCAGGACGCCAGTTCGATCACGGTAAAATTGACCAACAGCAGCCTGATCGGCTGGAAATCCAGCGGCGAACCGCGTATCGCCAAAAACAATGAGATCAACACCGACATCATGATCAGTAACGGCGGCAACCGTTTCGTCATTGGCGGACTCCAGAAGGAAACCGCGGTCCGGAGCGTAGCCGGTGTCCCGTTCCTGCGAGAACTGCCCGGCCTCGGCTGGCTGTTCTCGACCGAATCCGAGTCCACCAAAAAATCCCAGCTGGTGGTCGTTGCCGAGTGCAACATGATTGCACAGGACGCGCCGCTTACCCAGGCGATAAGTGGTACCATCCAGGGACTCAAAGGCGACTTGAAAGACGCCGGAGAAACCAATAAGTGGGGATTTGATCAGCTCATGCTGGATAAATAACGTTCCCTTCTCCATTCTCATATGCCGCCCCGCTGCCGAAATCGGCAGCGGGGCGGTACTTTT
>QKAL01000036.1 GCA_003246475.1 Lentisphaerota bacterium | reverse complement strand
TTGTGCCTGGGCGGCAAAATCAGCGGCATTATCTGCGGAACCGGCATAGGACTCCAACTCCGACGCCATCCGTAAAACCATCGCATAATGCTGATTCATGATCCCTCCGGGAACCACCCCGCGTTCCGGCGGCAAGGCGCAATCATCAATATCCGGCATATTTTCGCCAGACCAGCTCTTTTGAGATGGCGGAACTCCGCCCTCCCAACCCGGTACCCAGTCATAAAAGTTCCAGCCGACCGGCCCGGTCGCCAGCGCCGAGCCCTGACAGGCCGTCGCGGCAAAGACCGATAGCACCTTACGAATCCTCGGAAGCATCAGTCTTACCAGTTCCGGCTCTTCATGCCACATTGCGTAATCGTGTACCATGGCGATCCACCACAACGAAAACGGCGGAATAATCTGCAAATGGGTGTTCGGATACCGGGATTGAGTCAGTCCGGCACGTAAAAATGAATTGTAGTACAAATTAACAGACTTGCGTGCCAGCCGGTGATCCCGGGTCAAAACATAATTCACCAATACTTCCAGCCGGGTATCGCCAACATACATCAACTGTTCGTAATAGGGGCAGTCCATATAAGTTTCATGCGAACACAGACGCAGAGTGTGTATCAGCACCGGCTTCACCAGATTAAGCTCCTCGTCAGCGCACCGGAAATTTGCTTCCTCAAACAACGGATACCCGGTGGATTCCAAGCGAACCCGTTCCAATACCACTGGAGCTGCCGCGGTGGTTATCTGCAACTCCATGTAACGACACGACCTCCACCACAACGGAGAAAACTCCTGTTTTTCAGTCCCTCCCGAAATATAAATATCGCCATGTCCCCAAAAATACTTACCTTCGATCTCATCGCGATTCCCTTTGGCACCATACCAGTCCTTACCCTGAAACAACGCCTCCGCCCACGCCCAGCGTATCTGAGCATCGCGACCGCCCGACAACTGCAGCGAAGCATATACACAACAATAGTCGTCCAGATCGATAATCACCCGTCTAACTGTATTCGCCGCGATAATCAAAGCTTTATCGTGCATCAGCAATCCGTTCCATTCCGCCGCCTCGCCATCAATATCTGCCTCGGAACATACCGGATTACCGGGATGAGCGTCAACATGCCGGACAATACCATTTCCGCACCGCGAGTTATGCTGCAACGGCAACGCGGCGCGATATAAACTCATTCCGGCAGGCAAACAATTTTCTTCCGCCATCGTCATACCGTCAACCGCACGCGATAGCCATTGATGGTCAAACTCGCGGCCGTCAATTTTGAAACTTGGCCCAATCATGTGACCTGTCGGATGATCGACATAAAATGAATATCCCGGTAATATCGTCACATGCCATGGCGCGATTCCCGTACCAATTATCTTTTGGGTCGCCTCGTTATCGGAAAATAACACCAAGCCGCCGTTAACACCGGTCATCTGGGCAAACGGAGCGATTTTCCCCAAACTCCAGGTCCTGATCACCAACCGGTTCATGCCATTGATGAATCGCAGCGTATATTCTTCGCAAAACTGATGCGTCATGTCGCCGCGCTCACTGCCGCGCCCCAAAAGCTCACCGTTGAAAAACAACTCATATCGTTCCTCGGCATGAACAAATATGTGGTGAGTCCCAGGCGCTGTCGACTCCACTTCCAGATAATACGCAGCCACGTAAGTCGGCTCCGGATTCCCTGACGGCGTTAACCAGCCATTCAATGGCAACAGCGCGTTAAGCGTTTCGCCCCACAAGACTTTTTCATTCATCACGCAATCGCTCCTTTATACAACATAAAACCCTTTATTCGCAAATATTTTTATACTACCGAACGCGTTTCCCGCTACTTTACGGCAACACTGCCACGCTGCTGCAAAGTCGGCAGCACCACCTTCTGTATTTCGATCTTACCGTTGTCAACGAATCCCCGGATAGCCCCTGCCACCTCCTGCCCGATAATCTCCGCCGGATACCGCACGGTCGTCAGCGGCGGATTCAACATGTGGCTGAAAAACTGGTCATCAAATCCGATCAGGCTGATGTCATCGGGAATATGGATATTCATCATCATGAACAGTTCATAAAGTGCAAAAGCAACTCTGTCCCATACGCAGATCACCGCGGTAATCGTCGGATCCATCTTGTAAAGGTATTCAAAGGACTGCTGGTAGACACTTATCTCATCGGCACTGGCCTGCAGATCGGCGGGGAATGTCTTGATGACGATCCCATGCTCGTTCAGGAAATCGCGCGCCCCGTTAAAACGCTGGCCAAACTCAATCCGTTCGGAGTTACTCGGATAAATAGCACCGATACTGGTATGGTTGTTTTTCCACAACAATTCCGCCATCATCCGCCCCCCGGCGTAGTGATCCGGCGTCACATAGTTGAATCGGGGATTCGGCATATTTATCAACAGCAGCCCCGCGCATCGCCGCTCAATCGACTCCAGCAACAAATCATCATACTGCGGACCGATCACCAGAACCAGGTCGGTCGGAGCCAGACACTCCACCCCTGCTCGGCTGTAGCGGTTGAAACACATCACCGATAAACACACCCCTTCAGGAAGATGCCCGTCGATCGTAGTAAAAATATTCTGGATTATCGGATTGTTTACCTGTGAGGGAGTAATGATTAGGATCACCCGCTGGCTTGCCGCGGTAAAGTCATCTTCGATCAGACGCAACGCGTCCTCGCTAACTTGTACCTTGCGTCCCCCCCGAAGCATAATCTGCCGTAAGAACAATTCCTCCAGCGCCTTACGAACAACCGTCCGGCTGCAGTTGTAATATTCGGCAATCTCCCGCTCCGACGGCAGCTTCGTCCCTGCCGGATACATGCCGCAACGGATACCATCGATCAACCGCTCTACCAGGCTACCTTTCTTACTATCCAAATGACAACGCATTTCCACCACCATTGTTTATATCTAAAAGATACCACAATAGACGATAAAAATCAACATCTTGCAGAATAAATTCGTAAAAACAATAAATTTTGGTTCTTTTTCATACCAGAAATCATTTAACCACAGGACCAAAATCGTAAGATTGATACTGTTCCGGCGAAAAATAGAAGCCTATACTATATCTGTTATCTGGCTTGAGCGAATAATCCATCGGTTTCAAGGTCTTAGGATCGAGAGGTACTTTTTCCAGATACTGTGGAACCAGGTCGGCAAGCGAGCCGGGTAGTTTACCGTGTTCCCGGCGATACAGCTCCACCGCGATACCCGCGGCAACTGCCCGCATATTCGCCCTTACACTAACAACATAGCGATTATTATCACCGAAGTAATCAAAGAAAAACAGATCAATATAACAGCGGGTACCCCGGTCATCAATTTTCGCGCGTTCCGCCAGATAAAAAGGAAGGGTAAAACACAGCTGGAGGAATTTTGGTTTTAACCGGGTTGAGACATACCGGTATTCCAATAGTGTATTAAACCCCTCCCGGGACATCGTCAACTGCCGCGCTCGCCACAACGGCACAGTAAATCGTAACCAGTCATACGGAACTTGCGACCCATACCCCCAGGCACTATAACGAACAGCGTCCACAATACGCCTGACATTGAGGAGGTCTCGACATGACCAGCAATTCTGCTGCAACAACAACTCATCCTCCTTAAAAAGTTTCATCCAGCGACGAAGGGTATCTGAATCAACGTCACAGCATTTCATCATTCTGCAAACACTCGCGGGAATATCATGATATCGCCAGGTGTAAGAATTTCTCGACTCAATCCGCAAACATCGCCAAAGACCGTCAAGACCGGCTGCCGCAGATGCCCAATCCTTACGTGCCAGCAGCGCTGAAAAACAATTATATTCTAAATCCATATAGGAGTTCAATAGTATACGGCAAGGGTCGGTACCATCCGGAACAATGAAAAAATCAGCAGGAACCCGCTTGAGCCATTCCTGCATCAGCGAGCGAAATTCCGCCGACTCCCGTAAATTCTTATTTATATTATCGGGATCGGAACCGTACCATGACATAGACGATGGCGTTTTTGCGCCCATTTCCTTCAACTGCCGGTATTCGGGGGAGTCTTCGGAAGTGAGAGGATATTTGCGGTAAAACTCCTCCCAACTAGTCGGGCGGCCGTGGTCCTTCAGCCAGGCAATCTCCTGCGCCAGACGGAAACAGCCGTACTCATAGATCAACAGCGGCGAAATGCTTATGATGAACAGCACCACCGAGGGAACTATCACCATCCACCATCTTTTCCAGAACTCA
>QKAL01000001.1 GCA_003246475.1 Lentisphaerota bacterium | reverse complement strand
TGTGAATCCGGGGAAGGCAGGCTGCGGGGCAGTTCTTCCGCGTCGATGCCGGATTGGCGATAATGGATGATGACTCTGGCGCCGGCGGCGGCAAAAGCCTTGACCAGCGCTTGCCCGATTCTGAGGGCTCCTCCGGTGATTAGTACGGTTTTTCCTTTGATTTCCACAATCCTTGCATCCCGGCTCTTGAAAATAAATATTAATTCGTCTATTTTAGCGTTATATCGGATATTTGACAAGCAGGAAGTAAAAAATTTTCCACTTTGGATCCGGGAGGGTCCCGGAGGCATTATGATTGAGCTTGATTTTGATAAAGGAAACGGTTTAATTCCGGTAATCGCGCAGGATTTTCGGACCAATGAAGTATTGATGATGGCGTACATTAACCGCGAGGCATGGGAAAAGACCCTGGCTACCGGACAGGCCA
Source organism: Lentisphaerota bacterium (assembly GCA_003246475.1). Classification (GTDB taxonomy): domain Bacteria; phylum Verrucomicrobiota; class Lentisphaeria; order Victivallales; family SZUA-371; genus SZUA-371. The sequence goes on along the minus strand of QKAL01000001.1, from coordinate 15,222 downwards.
CGTATTGGTCGCGTTCCCGTAACGCGTTGTGGATAAAGGGGGCGACGTCCGGGCATTTTCAGCGGGTGGAGGAGATCCTTGTCGACTGTGACGCGGATACGGTGATTTTCAAGGTTGAGCAACTGGGTGGAGCGGCATGCCACGAGGGATACCGGTCCTGCTTTTTCCGCCGTGTGGTCGGTGATTCGCTGGAGGTTGTCGGGGAGAGAGTGTTTAATCCGGGCGAAGTATACAAAAAATAGGGGAAGACTGTAATTATGATCAGAGCAGAGATAATCAACGGACTGAACAAAGCGATTCCCGGGATTTTTGTGACGGAAGACTATTCGTGGCAGCGGCTGACTACGCTAGGAGTTGGAACCGCCTCCCCATTGGTTGTTGAGCCGGGCGATGACATCGAATTGCGCGGGCTGGTCCAGTGGTGTCAAAGTCATAACGTGCCGTGGATCGTGCTGGGGAACGGGTCAAACGTTGTCGGGGCGGACCATGAATTTGCCGGTATTGTAATCCGCCTCTGCCGCGGTTCTTTTGTGAATATCAGCTGCGGGCGCACCCACCTGACGGTCGGGGCGGGAGTAAAGCTGCGTTCGCTGATTCGGTTTGGCGCGGAACATGGCTGGGGCGGGTTGTCGCGTCTGGCCGGGATTCCCGGTACGATCGGCGGGGCGTTGCGGATGAATGCCGGAGCGCACGGGCTGTGTATCAGTGAAAAGGTTCTGGAGTTGTTCGGGTTTGACGGCGAAGGCAACCCCTGGGCGGCTTCTGCGGACAGTATCGGTTGGCAATACCGGTCCACCGATATTCCGGCGGATGTGATTATCACCGGAGCAATTCTGGGGTTGGACCGCAGTGACGAGGAGACGGAAGACTGGCTGGTGAATGAGGAGATTGCGCGGCGGCGTAGTACTGAACCGCAGGGGCGTAATGCGGGCTGTGTATTTCGCAACCCTTCGCCGGATACGCCGGCGGGGAAGCTGATCGATTTTTGCGGCGGCAAGGGAATTAGTGTTGGTGATGCAGCCGTAAGTTATGAGCATGCTAATTATCTGATCAATCGCGGGAATGCCACGGAAGCGGATTTTGTGTCGTTGACCGCCAAAGTCGTTAAAAAAGTATATGACAAGACAGGGATTGTTTTGCATCCCGAGGTAAGTTTTGTTGACAGGAGCAGTATGGATTCACTGGAAATCAAGGCATCGCCGGTAAATGTAGCGGTGCTAAAAGGCGGAAAGAGTACCGAACGTGAAGTATCGCTGGAATCCGGCGCTGCGGTGGCGAACGCTTTGCGCAATGTGGGTTACAATGTGACGGAAATAGACATTCAGGAGTTGAGTGTAACTGAGCCGCTGCGTCAGGCGGATGTGGTCTTCCCGGTTTTGCATGGCGGTTTTGGGGAGAGTGGCGAACTTCAGCAACTGCTGGAGGAGGCAAATATCGAATTTGTCGGGTGCGGGAGTCATGCCTGTGCGGCGGCAATGGATAAGCTGATCAGCAAGAGGATTATGGAGAGAGCCGGTCTGCCCACGCCGCCGTGGGCGGTTGTTGCCCATGCCGATGCGGTATTGCCGGCTGGAATGGACTACCCGGTGGTGGCCAAAGCTCCATCGCAGGGGTCGACAGTCGGAATTTCCATTGTACATGATGCTTCCGAATGGAAACCGGCGCTGCTTGATTGCCTCAAGTACGATAAGGAAGTCCTGGTGGAAAAGTACATCAAGGGACGTGAAATAACCGTGGGTATTGTTGACGGGGAGGCATTGACGCCGGTTGAGATCGAATATCCGGGTGAGATGTATGATTACGACGCCAAGTATACCCATGCCAAAGGTGAGACCTACTATCACTGTCCTCCGGCGCATGTCTCCGAAGAGTTACAGAAAAAGGCTCAGAGCATGGCCGTAGAGTTTTACAAGGCGCTGGGGGCGAGGGATATGATCCGAATTGACTTCATTGTGGTTGAAGATGGCTCGATGTATATTCTGGAAGGCAACACCATTCCGGGATTTACGGCCAGCAGTCTGCTGCCGAAAGGCGCGAAGCAGGCGGGCATGAGTTTTGAGATGCTGTGTGCCCGGCTTATCAAGCTGGCGCTCAACCGTAAAGCCGGGCGTTAAAGTTTTTTACGATAGAAGTTCAGTCGTATTTTGCATTAAAGGCGGCCAGCATCTTCGATCCCCGGTAAAGGATCAACGTTTCACGGCAGAGGATGAGGGTGTTGGCGCTGTCAAGCAAGTCCAGGACTCCGGACTGAAAATCTGTGAGGGGAACGGTGTCCGGGGCTGGAAGATTGCTGAATTCAATCCGGACAGGGGGAGTGATCTTGTAGTCGGCACAAATTTTTTTGTCGTTGATAAGGATATCGACTCGTCCGGAATCCGCATTGAAGCGCAGGCGGACCTTCTGAACGCCCGGAGCGTCGATTTCCTTCGGGATATCGAGATAGGCGGCAACCCATTCGGGGACATCAACGGGAATGGAAATACGGTTGTCGTAAAATAGCATCTTATCGCCGCCATCATCGGGGCGGAGAACCAGAGTCTGGTCATTAAGTTCGAAGTAATAGCCGTACTCAATGGAGGAGTGGGTTGCTTCTGCGTATTTCCAAAGTATGAGCTTATCCTGTTTAAAGCGCCATTGTTCACCGGTAAACGCAGAATCGTTGATGAGAAGTACGCGTTGATCCGGGGTCAGGTAAAAGCCGGTGAAAGAGCCGTTATCCAGATTGCGGGTCCATTGTCGGCCGACGATGAGTTCGCGATCCAGGTCATTGCTGCGGCATCCGGTGAGGAATACGGCGGTGATTGCGATTGTCCCCCAAAAAAAGATGAACGGAAGTTTCATGAGATTTTGACTTTTTATTATTACGTTATCGGCAGACAATATGGCGTCAAAGAGTCAAATATGCAAATCAGCCGTTGAGAAATTTGCGGCGGTAATCGCGGGGAGTCATGCCGACGTGTTTCTTAAAGATCCGGGAGAAATAGTTGCTGTCACCGAAGCCGGAATGTTCCGAGATGGAGGAGATGGATGAATTTGATTCGGTCAGCAATGATTTTGCCCGGGCGATACGTTGGGCAATGAGATAATTTACCGGTGACATGCCGACGGATTTCATGAAGATGCGGTTCAGCGAGGCAGGAGACATGGCGGCTTTCCGGGCAATTTCCGCGAGGGTAAGATTGCTGGTGCAGTTATTGCGGATATAGCTCAGAGTCGCGCCGAGACGGAGGAGATTCATCTGGGTGGGATTCTGCATGGCGGAATAATTTCTGGCGATAAAGACGAAGATCTGCATCAAATAGGTTACCGCCATGCATATCCCGCCGTTCTGTTGATTGCTGAGTTCGTCGCGAAGTTGGGTGACGAGATTGCGGAGATAGTCGAGGCGTTCGCCATAAAGCCGCATACGACCGGAAAATGCATGTTGGCGCCGCATTGCCGGTTCGAACTCGAAGAAGGCGTGATATCCGGGTAGTTCGCCAATATCATAGAGGTTAAGGTTCAGGGCTTCGGGCCAATAAAGGATATTGACCAGTTCGAGATCATCGGTCTGGCTGTAATAGTGGGAGATCCCGGGCTTGAGCAGAAAAATATCACCGGCGCAGATCCGGTATCTGTCATTTTCGCAGACATGGATACCCTCGCCGTTGAAGACGATAACCAGTTCGAGGAAGTCATGCTGATGCGGCTGGTTGTCTTCCTGTGGCCCCATCCAGACAATTTTTAAAGGTTTCGAGCCGACAATAAGTGGATGCATGTATTATAACCTTATAATTCAAGTTTGATTAAATAATGCTACTTTATGAAAAATAAGTCAAGGACATAAACTTGAAAAGATGGTAAAATTATATTTATTTTAGAGAAATCAATCAAGGTCGTATTTAATGAATAATAAAATCATAGAACAATTCAACCATCCGGCTCCGGAATATCGTGCCGCGCCTTTCTGGGCTTGGAATGGTGATATAAATCCAGAAGAATTGCGGCGGCAGATCCGCTTGATGCACCAGATGGGGCTGGGCGGTTTTTTCATGCACGCAAGAATCGGACTGCAAACGGAATATCTTGGAGAGGCGTGGTTTGAATGCATAAGCAGTTGTATCGACGAGGCCAGGAAGCTGGGAATGAAAGCCTGGTTATACGACGAGGACCGCTGGCCGTCGGGCGCGGCAGGCGGACTGGTGACCTGCAATCCGGAATATCGCAATCGCAAGATTTCAGCTGAGGAAGTCGAATGTGTTGCTGATTTAAAAACTTCGGCGGTGACATTGGCGGTATATATTGCCCGAATTGAAGGCTGTAAGGCCTCCGGGGTAAGGTTGGCGGTCGGTGGTGAGGAATTGGCTGCCGGTGAAAAATTCATCCACTTTTATTTACGAGATGCAGAGCCGGATTCCTGGTTTAACGGGCAGACTTATCTGGATACACTGAGCGAAGAGGCGGTGGCAAAATTCATTGAAGTCACGCACGAAAAGTATCGGCAGCGGATATCTGCCGATTTCGGTGCCGCGGTGCCGGGAATATTCTTTGATGAACCGTTTTTCGGTACGCCATTGGCTTGTCGGCAAAACGATGGAGCATATTGTTCTCCGTGGACCGCGAAGTTGCCTGAGGTGTTCCGGCAGCGTTATGGTTATGATCTTTGCGATCATCTGATGGAGCTCTTTTATGATGTTGATGGCGTGGCGCTTTCGCGGGCGAGACTGAACTATATTGACTGTCTGACGCATTTGTTTGTCAAGGCGTTTGCGCGACAGATCGGGACCTGGTGCGAAAAGCACAACATGCAGGCGACCGGGCATCTGTTGCTGGAAGACACCTTGAGCCTGCAGAGTGCCAATGTCGGATCGTGTATGCGGTCTTACGAATACATGCAGGCGCCGGGGATGGATGAACTGACGGAATACTGGCGGATTTACGATACAGCCAAGCAGGTGTCGTCAGTGGCGCGGCAGTTTGACCGCAAATGGCGGTTATCGGAAACCTACGGTTGCACCGGCTGGGATTTTCCGTTTGCCGGGCACAAGGCGATCGGCGACTGGCAGGCGGCGTTGGGGATTAATCTGCGCTGTCAGCACCTTTTCTGGTACACGATGGAAGGCGAGGCCAAACGCGACTTTCCCGCCGCCATCTCCTATCAGTCGCCATGGTGGAATGAATATTCCTGTGTCGAAGATTATTTCGCCCGGATCAACGCAGTGATGACCGAAGGACGGGAAGTCCGCGATCTGCTGGTGATTCATCCGATCGAATCAATGTGGACCATGATGCGGAAAGGGTGGGAGAATGCTGATGACGTCGAGGAATACAATCAGGCGTTTATTGAATTGCGTGATTGCCTCCATGATGCCAATATCGACTTTGATTATGGCGATGAGGACATTATAGCGCGTCATGGCCGGGTGGTATTGGGGAATGACGGAGATCCGTTACTGATGATTGGCAAGGGGACGTACAAGGTGGTGGTGGTTCCGGAACTGATCACCGTACGCGGATCTACCCTGAAGCTGTTGAAGGAGTTTCGTGCCGCAGGCGGCGAGGTGGTAATGATCGGTTCGCCTGCGAATTATCTTGATGGTGTCCGAAATGAGGCGATGACAGAATTTCAGCGTCAGTGTATAAGCGTGACTGCTCCGGGGAAAGAGCTTAAGGACAAAGTTGGGGTCAAGGCTCGAAACGTGTCGGTTACCGGGCCGGACGGTAAGGAAATACCGCGGCTGCTGTACCAGCTGCGCAAATCCGAAGATCATTGTGCGCTGTTTATCTGTAATACCGGTTATGTTGAGGCGCCGCAGCTCTCTATGGTGGAAAAGGTGATGGTTCGAGACCGTAAAGCGGCATATCCGAGTGTTTCGATCCGGTTGAAAACGGCGTTGAAAGGTGAAGTTCTGGAGTTGGACGCTGAGAGCGGCAAAGTTTATCGCGCGAAGGCGGAACGTACCGCGGAGGGATGGGAGATCCAGACCGGGTTTGCGGCGGTCGGCAGCCGGATGTTTGTGGTCAACTCCACGGTTTCTGCTGAAAATTATCCGGTGCGTTTTGAAGGCAACGCGGTGGAAAGCCGCAAGCTGGATCCCCCGTCCTGGGAAATAATCCTGGAGGAGGACAACGTACTTATGCTGGATCGGCCGAAATATCGTATCGGCAGTGGCGAATGGCAGGATAATGATTATGTCCTTTTCGTGGACCGCAAAGTGCGGGAAAGCCTTGGCCTGATGCCGCGTGGCGGCGCCATGGAACAGCCCTGGGTACGCCGAGGGAAGCTGTCCAGAGCAACAACGGCACTTGAGTTGCATTATGATTTTTATTGTGAAGCTATCCCGAAAGGAGCGACTTATCTGGCGCTGGAGCGGCCGGACTTTTACGAGATCCGGATCAATGGCCGGATTATTTCCGGAGATATGGAATGCGGCTGGTGGTGCGACCGTTCGCTGCGCAAATTGTCGGTTGCTCAGGAGCTGTTGCGGCTCGGACAAAATGAGATAACATTGAAAGCCCAGTATGAGGAGGCGCATCCGGGATTGGAGTTTATCTATCTGCTGGGTAATTTCGGTGTAACAGTGGATGCCCGATCAAACCGAATGACTGTACCCGTCAATACGTTGAAGCTTGGCGATTGGTGTTCGCAGGGGCTGCCGTATTACTCCGGCAACCTCTATTATAAATGTACCGTGGCATCGTCACCGAAATCCGATGCTCGGACTTTTCTGCGGCTGCCGGAGTTTTGTGGCGTAGCGGCGGCGGTTTTTGTCAACGATGAGAAAGCCGGAGTGATGGGATTCCCGCCGTATGAGATCGAGATTACGCCATTTCTGCGTTCCGGTGATAATGTGTTGACCATCAAGATTCTCAACAGCCGGCGTAATTCGCATGGACCGTTCCATCACAAGGAGAAATGGCCGGAATGGACCGGGCCGGGGGAATTCATGTTCGACGATGTTCCGCTGCAGCTGGTTCCGTGCGGGTTGATGGCGCCGCCGGTACTGGAAGAACGGAAGTAATGAAAAGAGGGGGGGAATCACATGATTCCCCCCGTTGTGTTTCTGGCGTTATTTGACTTCTACAATTGTGACTTTTTCCAAAGTTATCTTGTTGTCGGGATTGTTGCCCAGGAAGAAACGCATTGAAAACGGCTTGTCGTACTTGCCATTCGCTTTTTGCGGAGTGATAACACATTTATATTCGGCGGTTCCGGGAGCGAGCTCGACTTTACTGATGAAATAGCATTCCCATGGCGGTTGCGCGTGGACATAACTGACCCTTACGATGGCCTTTTGGGCTGCGGTCGCGGTGAAGGTCAGTTCGTATGAATTGCCTTCTTTCAGCGTGATGTCCTTCATCAGTTGAAGGTTGGGTGGAGACGGCTTCGTTGCGGCTGGAATTTCAATAATGAATTTTCCTTCGGTGAAGGCGGTTTTTACCCCGGCTGCCATATCGCTTTTGTCTCCCCAGAAATTCCAGCCGTTTTTCTGCAGGATTTCGGAACTGCTGAGCATATTACCTTCGGCAAACAGAGAACCTGTTGCCATCAGTAATGACAAAGATAAAGAAATGATGGTTACTTTCATAATAGGATGCCCTCCCTTTTTTGGGTGTTGGATAAAGGCGAAACACAATTCAATAATACATGGTAATAAAGTTTTTTGCAATCCAGATTATTTTTAAGACCGTGATGTTCGATAAAAAGCGGCAAGAGGGCTCGAAAAACTCCCGGAAAGGTCATATAGTACATCTCTGATGATCAAGGGAGGATGGCATGGATCTTTTCGAAGATGCGCCGAACGGATTTAATTTATACCACGGCAACGAGTTGGAGCGGCTCGGCGAGATGTTGGGCTCTCGTTTGGGCGAATGCCGTGGCGGCGACCCTTTGAAATCCGATGTCGTCGTAGTACAGAGCCGTGGGATGGCGAGGTGGCTGAATATGGCTCTGGCTGCCGGATGCGGCGTGGCTGCTAATTTAAATTTCCCCTTTCCTCGCCATTTTATTGAAAAATACGTTTTTTCTCCTCTGGCGCGGAGCCTTGGAGAAAAAACCATAGACTTCTCCTATTTTGCGCCGGAAAACCTGACCTGGCGGCTGGCGGCAATAATACCCGAGGTTCTTGCTGAACCGGATTTCCAAGTCCTGAACCGGTATCTGGCCGGGGAAAACCGCCGGCTGAAGCTGGTTCAGCTGGCGGAACGCATTGCCGGATTGTTTGACCAGTACATGACCTATCGGCCCGACCTTATCAATGCCTGGGATCGGGGAGAAAACCCGTTGGCGTCGCAACCTGACAGTCATTGGCAGAAACGTCTCTGGCAGCTTGCGGCCGGAGACTCAACCCGCCGCCATCCCGCGTTCTATTACCAGGTATTGCTCGCGCAGATATATCCGGAACTTTATGAACCGGAATTGCGTATTCCTGCCGCTCCGGCGGATTTCCGCGAGTTGCGGGAACTGGAACGGGTTTTTTTCTTTGGCTTTTCGAGTATTGCGCCGGTGTATCTGGATATAATCTTTGCGGTATCGCGCCTGGTCAAAGTCGATTTCTATTATCTCAATCCGTGCGCTGAATATTGGGAATACAACCGTGCATACCGCGTGGTGCTGCGGGAGGCGGGGAAAAAGATACGTTCGCGTGTAGAGTCGGCCGCAATTAAGGAGACCGCCGCGTTTAATGTTGCTTGTGACGAGAGCGCTTTTGAGTGTGCCAATCCGTTGCTGGGGGCATGGGGGGAACAGGGCCGCGAATTTTTCGCGCTTATCAACAGTGCCAGTCCGACACGGGACGAGCCCCTTTTCGACCGTCCGGAGATGATGGGAACGGGGACGATGTTGCAACGGCTTCAAGCCGATATTACCGGTCTGACCGTCAGTCGGTCCGAGTTTCCGCTGGATCCCGATGACGACAGCATCCAGTTCCATTCCTGCCACAGCCGGATGCGCGAGGTTGAAGTTCTTTACGAAAACCTTCTGCACATGTTTGCCGGGCATCCCGGTTTGCGGCCGGAAGATGTTCTGGTCCTGACGCCGGATATCAATATTTATGCTCCATATATCGAGGCGGTGTTTAATACGGTCAGCCCGGACAGTCCTAAATGGTTTCATGCCACGATTGCCGACCGGAGCAGCACTGTTTCCAGGCCGGAGGTAAGCGCCTGGCTCAGGCTTATGACTTTGGATCGCGAGCGTTTCAGTGCTACCGCCGTATTGGATCTGCTGGAGGTTGAGGCGATCAGAAGACGTTGTAATCTGGACGCGCGGGATATGGAACGGTTGCGTGTATGGTTGAAGGAGACGGGCATTAACTGGGGAATCGACGCTGAATACCGCCAGGAATGCAGCGGTTATGCTTTTGAACAGAATTCCTGGCGCTTCGGTCTGGAACGGATGCTGGCCGGTTTTGCCATGATGCCGGATCGTGACCGCGGACGCTCATGTTGGGAGTCCTGTGTCGGCGACCTTCTGCCGTACGAGAATATTGAGGGCGATGGTGCGGTTTTGCTCGGAAAACTCTGTGATTTTTTTGACCGGCTGACGGCTCTCCATCGGTTGCTGCGGCAGTATGAAACGGAAAATGCGGCGGCGGATACGTGGTACGCATTGTTGAACCGGACGGTCGATGATTTTCTGGAGTCCGATCGGGACAACGTCGATGGCATACAGGCGGTGCGAGAAGCGGTTGAGGCGTGGTTTGGTGAAGTTACCGCCAGCGGGAGCGACCTGACGGGGAAGATTGGATTCGATCTGGCTACAATTATTTACTGCCTGAGGAAACGTCTGGAAGGCGAAGGCTCAACCGGCGGATTTTTGCAGGGAGGTGTTACTTTCTGCCAGGCAAAACCTCTTCGCAGCATTCCTTCGCGCGTGATCTGCATGCTGGGCATGGATGACGGCGCTTTCCCGCGGCAGGACCGGAGATTGAGTTTTGACCTCCTGGGGGCGGGCCCGCGCCTGGGAGACCGTTCCGCGCGCAACGATGACCGTTATCTGTTTTTAGAGACTATGTTATCGGCGCGGGAGATTTTTTATATCAGCTATATCGGGCAGAACCTGAAGGAGAACACCACTTTACCACCCAGTGTACTGATCAGCGAGCTGCTGGAATACCTGGCGGGGAATTATGTGGCGACAAAACCGGGTGAAACGGCCTCGGCACACCGGATGAGAGTGACCGGGCAACTGGTGGTAAGGCACCCGCTGCAGGCTTTCAGCCGTAAATATTTTGATGCGGAAATGCGCGTTAATTCCCGCCTGAGATCTTACTCGGAGGAGAATTTTAGGGCGGCGGAAATGGTGGCATCCGTGTCCAGAGAAAACCCTGTCGGTACGCGGCGTCTTCTGGTTTGTGATTCACCCTGTCCGGAAGAGCTGCTCAATATTACTTTGCGTGAGCTGGGGGATTTTCTAAAAAATCCTGCAGCGGCGTTTTGCCGTCGCCGCCTTGGGATCGACCTGGCGTTGCGTGATTCCACTTCGCCGGATGATCGCGAACCTTTCACCATCAACGCGTTGGAACGCTACCTGCTGGGCAGTGAACTGTTGCGTTGTTATCTGCGTTCGCCGGGCGGCGGCGAGGAGATTATGGCGATGGTGAAAAAAGATTTTAACGCTTCGGGGCGATTGCCGGTCGGGGCGCAGGGTGAGGTGGCGTTTCAACGCTTTGAACAGGAGTTTTCGCCTTTTCTTGAACGGGCAAAGGCGTTATTGTCGGCACCGCTTCCGGCGGTCAGCGTTTCCGTGCCATTTCCGGAGGCGGGGGTGACGCTGGATGTTTCTCTGGATGATCTGTTCCGTTGCCATGACGGCGCCAATCGGCAGTTGTTCTTCCGTTTCGGCAAAAGCCGGCCGGTCGATGTGCTGCAGGTCAGGCTCTATCATCTGGCTCTCGGCTTGCCGGAAGTGGCGCAGGCGTTGAATGATAGTCCGGTGGCGGAAACCGTGTTGCTGGTCAAGGGCAAGCCGGTGACGTGCGGAGGTCCGGTAACCGGGGCTGAAACCGTCTTTGGCGAGTTGATCGGTTATTACTTGAAAGGGATGGCTGGACCGGCGGCGTTTGAACCCGAGTCGTCTCTGGCGGTGTGGAAAGCATTGTCCGCCGGTCTGCCCGAAATCGAAGCATTGGCAAAAGGGCGGGATGCCTGGCCGCGGGATGATGATGAATATACCCGGTACGATGAATATCTGCGGTTTTGTTTTGGCGACTCAATGCCCGAAGACGGGGATTTCGCGGCGGATTTTTTGCGGAACAGCCGGCTGGTCTTTGATGCGTTGCCGCCGGAAGGAGGTGGCGTGTGAACGAATTCGACCTGTTAAAGCAGCCCATCGGTCCCGGGGTTCAAACCCTGATCGAGGCTGGTGCCGGAACCGGAAAGACATATAATATCGAAAACCTTTATCTCAGGCTACTGCTGGAGGGGCCGGAGGCCGCTGCCGACTGGAACGAACTGGGAGTGCGCCAGATTCTGGTTGTCACTTTTACCGAAGCGGCGACGGCGGAACTCGTGGAACGTATCCGTAGTAACCTTTCTGCCGCGGTGGAGATGATGGACGCCGGGATGGTGGATGAAACACGTTTTCCCGGCAGTGTCATCGCCGCCTGGCTGGGCCGGTATGGTACCGAACAACAACGTCGTTTCCATGAGCTTGCCCGGCAGCGCCTCAAGAGCGCGCTGCTGGCGTTTGACGAGGCCGCGATCATGACCATTCACGGGTTTTGCTCGCGTATGCTTAATGAATTTACCTTTGAAAGCGGGATCCCCTTTGATACCGAACTGATCGAAAACCAGGGGGAGTTGCTGTGTGGCGTGATTGATGACTGGTGGCGTCGAACCGTTTATCCCTCCCGCGAGTTGGCGTCTTTTACTGCCGCCGCCGGAATCGAGCCGTCGGTGTTGCAATACCTTGCCGCCCGGGCGTGTGCGTCTCCGGATATCGGTATTGTCAGCGGCGGCGAAATCGATTCAGATCCAGCTCGACTGGCGGAAGAACTGTTGCATTCGTTGGATCGTTTCTGGAGTTCAAAATTGTCCGATGAGATTGCGGTCCTGCCGTTCAAAACGGCACCAGCCGGAGAGATGCCGGGTCATCTTGAAAGTCTGCGGCGCTGGTTTGAAAAGGGCGAGGTTTCCGCAGGAATGCTTGCTGCCGTGTCGTTTTGCCGTGAAAACACGTTTGTCGGCCACCTGCATGCCGTTAAAATGAAGAAGATCACATTGTCGGATGAGTTGCGGCGTTTTCTTGCGGGGTGTACGGCGTTTGAGGAGGGCCGTCTGCGCCTGATTGCCTCGCTGAAAAAAAATCTGCTGGAATATCTGCGCGGAGAAAGGGCTCTGGAGCGGCGGAAGCAGGAGATGCAGGTACAGTCATTTGACGACCTGTTGCTGTCGATGCGCCGGACGTTGCGCGGTCAGGCGGGGGAGCGTTTTGCCGCTGCGATCCGCCGTCGTTTCCGGATTGCCCTGATCGACGAGTTTCAGGATACCGATCCGGTGCAGTATGACATCTTTACGCGGATCTTTGCCGATCCCGCGACCATGATGCTGATGGTGGGTGACCCGAAACAGTCGATCTATGCCTTTCGCGGTGCGGATATCTTTGCCTATCTTGATGTAACCGGGCGGCTCCGGGAGGAACAGCGCCCGACTTTGATCCGGAACTTCCGTTCCTCGCCGGAACTGCTGCGAGCGATCAATGTCTTGTTCGCCAACAGCCTGCCGTTTGCCGATCCGCAGATTCGCTATAATCCGGCGGAGTCCGGTGCTCCGTCCGGAAAACTGCTGATCGATGATGTCGATGTTGCCGTTGCCCCGTTGCAGTTGTGGCGGGTTGATGGCGAAAAGAAACTTGGACGGGGAAAAGCGGAAAAAATCTTGACTGCGGCAACGGCCTCCCGCATTGCCGGAATATTGGGGCTGTCGCGTGAAGGCCGGGCGTGTCTGCGAACGGATCGTGGAGAGGTTGCGGTGGCAGCTTCCGATATCGCGGTGCTGACCAATAACCATCGTCAAGCGGCGGCGATGCGGCGGGAACTCGTTGTTCGGGGCGTCAATGCTGTCATCCAGAAATCCGCCAGCGTTTTTGCTGCTCCGGAAGCAACCGAGCTTTTCCACATTTTGGATGCCATTGTCAACCCCGGTGACTTGAAGGCGCTGCGAACCGCGCTGCTTACCTCGTTGTTCGCCCAGCCTGCCGGTTTGATCGCCGCATCGCGCGAAGAATCCGCAGATGACAGCATCTGGGAGAAATGGCTGGAGTGCTTTGGAGAATATCGGCAATATTGGGAGAAGGACGGTTTTATCCGGATGTTCCGAAGTGTTCTGGATACGGAGACAGGCGCCTCAGCCACGGTCCGGATCAATATTTTGCGTCAGCCCGATGGTGAACGTAAACTGACCAATGTTCTGCATCTGGCCGAAGTGCTTCACAATATCTCCCGCAACGGCATGATGGGAATGGCTGCGGTACTTGAATGGCTGCGGCGGCAGCTGCAGGACCCGGAAGAAAGTTCGGAATATGAGCAGCGGCTGGAAAGTGATGATGACGCGGTTAAGATAATGACGGTGTTCAAAAGCAAAGGATTGCAGTTCCCCATCGTGTTTTGCCCGTTTACCTGGGAACGTGGTTTCAAGGGCAGCAAAAAGCCCGGAGTGAAACTTGAAGATTTTATTTTCCACGCCCCGGATGCGGCGGGGCAATGGCAGCCGCAATTGTATCTTGGCGATGATCCTCCGGTGCCGGTACGGCTCAATTATTACCGGGAACAACTTTCGGAGCTGGTGCGGTTGTTTTATGTGGCGGTTACCCGGGCGAAATATCTGTGCGTGATCGCCGACGGCAATATTAGCGATGCCGATGATTCCGCCTTGCGCTATTTGATGACCGAGGGATATGCCGACAATCTTAATGCCTACCTGCTCGATCCCGCCGCCGAAGAACTCTATTCGGTTCCGGTGGAGTGGGAAGAGGCGGGAATTGAGGTATTATCGCCGCCATCGCAAGACGTTTTTCTTCCGCCGCCGGTTGCCGCGTCGGAGCTTACGCTTATGCCCTGGCCGGAAAATGTTGCCGTCCCGCGCCATTCCGGGGTGATGAGTTTCTCTTCGCTGACCGAGGGAGCTCATTCTGCTCAGGCGCATGATCCAGACCGCGACGATCTGGCTGAAGCGGTGGCGATTCCGGCGGAAATGGCGGACGTCAGGGAGGAGTTGCCGCTGATCGCCGGGTTCCCGCGTGGCGCAGTCTCCGGCGATTGCGTTCACCAGATCTTCGAATTGCTGGACTTCTCTCTCTTTCGCCGTCCGGACTGGCATTCCCGTCCGGAGGTGCTGACCTTGCTGGAGCATAAACTGCGCCGCTTCGGTTACATTCCGGTTGCCGATGGCAGTTCGGAATATGAAGAGATATACCGTCTGCGGATGGGGCAGCTTCTGGAGATGTTCGGTAATGTGATGACCACGCCTCTGGGCGTCGGAGAAAAAGATTTCCGGCTCTGCATCCTAAACCCGGACGACTATCTGGCCGAGATGGATTTCTTTTTCAAAGTGGCTCGCGATATCGACAAAAACGCCGTCAATCAGACCATGCGGCAGTTGGGATTGCTGGATTACCGGAACGATTTCGATGCGATCGTCAACTCGGCGGAACTCGGATTCAAGTCCGGCAACGGGCCGCGACGCGGATTCATGACCGGCAAGATTGACCTGCTGTTCCGGCATGACGGCAAATATTATCTGCTGGACTGGAAGACGACCTGTCTGGGCGACCGTTATCTCGATTACCGGCCACAGGCGATGCTCCGTAACATGTTTGACGCCTCCTACGTGCTGCAATACTACATCTATACCCTGGCAGTGGACAAGTATCTGCGTCATCGGATGCGCGACTATGACTATGAGACGCATTTCGGCGGGGTGTTCTATCTTTATGTCCGCGGCATCAACGGGCGCGATCCCGGGAGCGGCATCTTTTTTGATCGCCCCGCCGCCTCGCTGCTTAAACAGCTTTACCGCATTTTTCCGGAGGAATAGGCTGCTATGACCAACGTGAATATAATTGACAATATTGAAAAGCTGCGCGGCCGGATGCTGTTCAGCGACATCGACATCCATTTTGCCCGTTTTGTCTGTACCCGGGCGAATGCCTGCGGCAATCACGCGCTCTATCTGGCGGCGGCGCTGGTCAGTAATGCCACGGTCGGCCATAAACATGTCGGCTTTGACCTGACGTCGGTCTCC
>QKAL01000042.1 GCA_003246475.1 Lentisphaerota bacterium | reverse complement strand
GCCGTGCCATCTGCCGCCGCCGTAGAAGACGTGACCTGGATAGTAACGTCCGTTCCAGCGTACCCAGTGATGGTCCCAGTACCAGTAGTGCCACCAGTAACGGGGGTAATAACGTCCGTTCCATAGTACCCAAACTGTTGTTGTCGGTTCATAAACGACGGTGGTGTCGTATTCAACCGGGGTATCAGGGTTGACGACGATGACTTTTGTACTGGGGGCCGGAACGATTGCCTGTCCCAGGGTTACCGAGGCGATCGGGGTCACCACCGATATCGCTTCCGGACTGGTACTGACCGAGGCGACCGGGGTAGTCACGGCAACAGAGGCCGGTGTTGTACTGACTGAAGCCACCGGCGTGACTACGGTTGCGGTTGGTGCGGTGACGGTAGTGGAGGCAACGGGAGTGACCACCGTGGCAGACGCTGCCGCGGCAGAGGCGGCAGGAACAGTGGCGGGAGCCGTTACCGGCGTTGTCGCGGTCGCGGTGTTGCCGTTAGTCGATGCCAGGCCCTTTTCGAAAGCGGCGGCTTTTGCCGGGTCATATCCGTATTTTTTTGCCGTTTCCGTCGGCATATCACGGTAATCAAGCCAGCAGGTGTTGCCGCTGCTGACGAAGTTGATGCCCAGCGGCGTGACTTCCTGAATGGTTACGTCTTTGTACACGGTTCCGTCGTTGGCTACGATGTCATCGGCTCTGACCGCCAACACCATCGCAGATACGAGGAGACATGAGAGAATTTTGGTTTTCATTACTATTTCCTTGAATTTAATGCCCCGATGCTTTTTCTGGAAGCATCTCAAACCCAGACGGCCTACCACAGGTCATCTGTTCTATATTGTCGATGCAATAGAATAAAAGGTTACAGAAAAAATCAAACAGGTGTTTAAATTCATGGAATAGTACGTCAATCGTGCCATGTGATATATTCGGCTTTGCCGCGTTGGCGCGGCGCGGGGGTTTCCGCAGGGTAGCCGATGGCGATCACGCCGACCGGGATGATGTTTTCCGGCAGCTTGAATATGGTTTTAATGTGTTTAACGCGGTCTTCTCGTGGATGTACGCCCAGCCAGCAGGCACCCAGACCGAGCGCGGTCACCGCCAGCAGCAGATTTTCAATGGCAGCACTGCAATCCTGCAGCATATACGAAAGCTCGTTGGCGTGCGCGCTTTCAATATCGCCGCAGATCACGATTCCGACCGGTGCGTCCGGGAGGAATTTTCCATTGGGCAATCCTTCGGAAATCTTTTGCAAGGTCTCCTTGTTGTGTACGACAATGAAGCGCCATGGATCCTTGGCGCAAGCCGACGGTGCGGACATCGCGGCAGATAACAGTTGTTCAATGGTTTTTTTGTCTACTGCCTCGCCGGTATATTTGCGGATACTGCGGCGCTGAAAAATAAAATCCAGATTATTCATGGCGTTTTTCCTCTGTTGATGTTGATACGTCATTTTATATCATTAGCACTGAAATCGCAAAAAGACAAATCCGCTTGATATATTCGAATTTTTGTGCTATTGGTTAATATGAAAAAATGAGGATTGATATAATGTATTATCTCAGAATTCTGATGGCGCTATCTGCTGTCATGTTTCTTTGTTCCTGTGCCTCCAGCAAGCGCATGATGAAATTATCCCCTTTCAATGAAAGCTCAACCGTTAAATACGATCCTGCGGCGGTCAATCTCTGGCCGGCCTTTTACTCCAATGGTTCCTTTACTTCGGCGGCATGGCCAATATATGATGGCGATGAGCGGGGTTTTGCCGTTCGGCCTTTTTTTAATCAGGATGGTAAAGAATACTCCATCCTCTTTCCGTTAACTGCATGGAATCCGGATAAAGGCGATGGTTGGGTACTTAATACGTACTGGAATAAAAGAAGTTATGGTTCAGTGCCGTTTTTCCATTGTGGACAAACGTGGGGTTATTTGGGCCCGGTCTTTTATTCTAAAGAAGATCAATTTGTTTACATCTTTCCGTTTTTTGCCCAGAAAGGAAGCGAAAATGGCTGGTTGTTCCCTTTGTATCTATATGGATGGTCAGATTCAATGAAAATGATTTTGCCGGTGTTCGGTACCGTTGGTATGTATTATAAGACGAAAGACTCTTTTCATTACCGTGCTCTGAATTGTTTTTATACCGGAGACGGTGATTTCTACAATCACAGTGTTTTGCCTTTATATTACTATCAGAAAGAGTGCGATAAAAATATATTACTTACCCTTTTAGGCGGCCGGGAATGGGATAATAAAACCGGTGAAAATGCCATGATTAATATAGCCGGTCCGATATTTATTCGGTTGAATGATAAAGAAAAACCATATACAGGTGTTATGTGGCCATTTTTCGTTTACCGTTCTCCCTCGGAATGGCAGGTCTGGCCGTTATATTCACGCAATAGTTGGATTTCCGTCGTCAATTATGGTGATCAAAATTTCAATATTCTAGGTCCATTCGTTTTCAAGAGCGAACAGGAAGAAAACAAGACCTTATCCGTTTCCAATCGTTCTTATCGGGCGTTTTTGTTTTTTAGTTATGACGAGAGCTATTCAAATCAGGAATTGATGCCGGGATTTGACGGTGTTGAATGTAAAGACCCGGTATTCGACATTTTTATGAAGCGGACTTCCAGTCGGATGTTTTGTCCTTTTCATTTTGGCGTGGAGGAATATAATACGTGGAATGAAAGGGACGCGGAATTTGTCAAGTTAGGTCAAGCTGTTCACGGTCTGGAGGTTGAGTATTCCATAAAGAAGTCGATGGCGGAAAAAAAACAGGAAGAGATGACAAATAAAGAGACTCAGGAAAAGATCACGGCAAATCAAAAAAAGATCGGTGAGTTGTTGCGGCAATTGAACCTTGATGTTGCGGTACCTGAATCTTCAGCGGATATTTCCGCTTTGAATAAAAAGCTTTATGATTCATATTGTCGAAAAACCACCAGATATAAATTCGGTTTTCCATTTCTGTTCGATGTTGATACCATGGGCAAAGATTATAAATGGAATTTTCTTTTATTCCTTGCCAGAGGAGATAAGAAAAAAGATCAGGAAAGCTTCCGGGTTATGGAATACTTTTATAACTACCGGCGTGATGGCGCGGAAACCCGACGATTGATATTTCCTTTTGTTATTACCCAGTCTGCTCCTGAAAAGTCCCGGCTTTCCGTTTGTTGGCGGCTTTATGAACGGGAAGACGATCACGGCAAAGTGTCGGGTCATATTTTTTTCATCCCCTACGGAAAGAAATAGTCCATAATGAAAAAACACCAACACTTTATCGTCGTCGGTGCCGTTGTTCTGGCGGCACTGTTTTGCCGCATCTGGTACCTTTCACAATTCACAGGTTCTCCGTTGATGCGGATGCCGTCCGGCCCCGATGTTTTGGAGTATGACAATTGGGCGAGGGCGATTATTTCCGGCGTTTTTGGGTGGACGCAGCCGCATATACACGCT
Organism: Lentisphaerota bacterium; assembly: GCA_003246475.1. Taxonomy (GTDB): domain Bacteria; phylum Verrucomicrobiota; class Lentisphaeria; order Victivallales; family SZUA-371; genus SZUA-371. The sequence goes on along the minus strand of QKAL01000042.1, from coordinate 12,204 downwards.
CCCGGCTATCCATTTTTTCTGGCGGCGTTGCTTAAAATTACGGGAATGGATTATTTCTGGGTGCGGATGCTTCAGAGTATGATTGGTTTTCTGGCGTTGGGACTGTTGTTTCCGGTATTGAATAAACTGTGCGAAAAACCGGAGGTGCGCGCAATTCCGTGGTTGTATTTGTCTTTCGCCGCAGTATTTCCGCCGTTGATCTACTACCAGTGCGAACTGGTCAGCGAAGCTTTGCTACTGCCGTTGTTGTGCCTCAGTATTTTCTGCCTTTACCGGTGCGACGATTATTGGGCAACGCATAACCGTATTGACTGGCGGCTGTGTTGTGGTTATGCAACCGCCGGAATGTTGAGCGGCATGGCGGTGATAACGCATCCGTTGGCGTTGCTGTTCAGTCTGGGTGAACTTATGTTCCTTACCCACAGGCTTTTCCGGTGGAAAAACGGAGGCTGTGGCCGGGCGAGGGCATCAATGACGGTGATGTTGTTCGCCTTGATGCTGGCGGCGGTGATTTTGCCGGTGTGTATTCGTAATGCGGCTTTGCCCGGCGGTGGGTTCATGATCCAGAAAAACGGCGGCATGAATTATTTTATAGGCAACAATCCGGAAGCTACCGGCGGGTGCTATGTTCGTCCGGGCGCACCGTGGGAAAAACTGCGTCTGGAAGGGGAAAGGGCGGCGGTGATGCGGAGTATTTCGCCGGATCGTTATTATTTCGGGCTGGCGGTGGAGTATATTTGCGCCCATCCGCTGGCATGGCTGGAACTGCAGACTTGTAAACTATTATATGTATTTAATTGGCGGGATATGATTTCCGGATCCGACCCCGGCCCCATCAGGTATTTTACTCCTTTTCAACGTTATAACGCCTGGTGTTCCGGCGTGATATTCGGACTGGCTCTGTTTGGACTGTTGTTCAATCTGCGGCGGGGGGAATTTATCTATCGTTACCGTCACTTTCTCATTTTGTTGTTTTCATTCTGGCTGGTGCTGACTTTTTCCGTGGTCAGTGGGCGTTACCGGGTGGCGTTGTTGCCGTCGGTTTTCCTGTTTGCCGCTTATGGGGGGTGTAATGTTTTTCAGGTACTGAAATGGAAATATCGCGGTAAGACGCTGGGCTGGCTTGCTGTGTGTGCGTTGCTGGCGGGGGGTGTTGTGTTTTTTCCTGCCCCTTATGACGTGAAAGGAGAAAAGATTGAGGCGGATTTATTGTTGGGCGAGGTCTTGCTGCAGCAGAAAAATTTGACGGCGGCGGAACAATATTTTGTCGGTGCCGATGAAACTGCGGCGGGGAAATCGGCGCGGGCCATCTGCCTGCTAGGTACAGTACACATGCAGCGTGGCAGTTATCGCCAGGCGCGTGACTATTTTGTCCGGGCTCTGACGATAGATCCGGAACTTTGTGAGGCGATAGTCAATCTTGGTGTGATCTCCATGAATGTCGGTAACTATTCGGTGGCCGAGGCCTGTTTCCGAGAGGCGCTGGACAAGGCGCCGCAGAATCCTCTGGTTTTGTGCAGCTATGGCAGTTTTCTGGTCAAAAGGAAAGATTATCAGGAGGCTGAAAAAGTATTGAAACGTTGTCTGGAGTTGGAGCCTGCCAACCTCAGCGCGCTCAACGCTCTCGGGGTGCTCTACATGCTGCGTGACGAGCCGGGCCAGGCTGTAACATGCTTTGACCGACTGTTGGCTCTGCGTCCGGAAGACCTCCGCATCCTGAGCAATATGGTTGCCGCCTGTATTAAGGATCATCAAATGGATCGGGCGGAGTATTTCCTTGGACGTTTAATGCGGTCAGCACCCGACTCCGCCGAAGGCAAGAGCCTCCGGCAGGTCATCGACGCCATTAAACGTCAGGCTCGCTGATCGGACTGGAATTTCCTGAGGTAACGGATGCGCTCAATAGCCGGCGGATGTGAGTAATGAAACGCCGAATACCAAGGGTGCGGATGCAGGTTCGAAAGATTATCCTTAGAAAGTTTGATCAGCGCGGTGGCAAGAGCTTCTCCGCTGCCGACGATTTGGCAGGCGAATGCGTCGGCTTCCCGCTCGAAACGCCGTGACAGCAGATTCTGCAACGGCGACAGCGGCCAGGTCAGTGCCGAAGCCGCAAATCCCAGTAAAATCAACTTTACAAACAGATTGTCGGTTTCGACTCCGAACAACCAGTTTAACAAGGTACTGTTCAGAATGAAAAAGGCCAGATAGGCCGCAACCAGCGACCCGCTTTCGAACAGAGTGAGCATTTTGATGATATGTTTTTTACGGCAATGCCCCGCTTCGTGGGCAAGAACCGCGATGATCTCGTCAGAGTCGAGTTTTTCCAGCAGCGTGTCATAAATCACGATACGTTTTTCGCGTCCGATGCCGGTGAAGTAGGCGTTGGTGTGGGAGGTGCGGCGGGATGCGTCCATCTTAAACACGCCTTTGACCTTGATCCCCGCACGGGCGAGAACGTCAGAAATGCGGTGGACGAGTTCTTCGTCTTCGATCGGGGTGAACTTGTTGAACAGCGGCTCCAGCACATAGGGCGAGATATACATCATGAACATGGTGAAAATAAAGAAAAAGAACCATACAGCCAGCCACCACCATTGCGGTAACCAGAGATAGATAAGTATGGCGGCCGAAAGCATAATCCCGCTCAGGATCGCCGTCAGTAACATGCTTTTCAGTTGGTCGGTGATCCAGGTCTTCGGTGTGGTACGGTTGAAGCCGAAACGCTTTTCCAGCCTGAACGTGTCGAACAGGTCGAAGGGTATGTCCAGCAGCGTATCCGCGGCTCCCAGTACCAGAAAAAATATCAGTCCGCTTAAGATCAGATTGAGATTCAATGTGCTGATGATTTCGGCGTACCACAGCATCAGTCCGCTGAAGATGAATACGAGAGTGATGGTTTCATCAAACAGACTGCCGATGATGCCAAAGCGGGTGTGCGCGACGGTGTATTTCTCAGTCCGGCGCATCAGATCATCGTCGATGTGTCCGGCAAATTCCGGCGGAACCTGATACCCGAATTTCTTCAGGTGACGCAGGTTCAGGATGTCCAGCCCGTATTCGACAATCCGGGACAGCACGTATGCCCCAAGCAGAATGATCAGCTGCAGACTCATGAGTTATTGTTTCCCGATAACTTGTTTAAGTGATTTTGCCGCGATCTCCGCCATCCGCTCCAGCACGTCGTCAGGAGTATTGAACGGCGGCAGAAAATAGAAGGTGTCGCCGATCGGCCTGAGCAACGCGCCATTGTCCATGGCCCGCTGGTAGAATTTGAACCCTGTCCGCTGTTTATAATCGAACGGCTTGCCGGTTTCTGGATTTACGATGTCCGCTGCCGCCATATATCCGATGGCGCGGATGTTGTTCAATGCTCCCGTCTCGCTGCCGACATATTCCATCAGCTGCCGCAGTCGGGCGGATTTTTCCGGGGCTTTTTCGATAACCTTTTCTTCCTCATATATTTCCATAGCCGCCAGCGCGGCGGCGGCGGTGACCGGGTATCCGGTATAGGTGTTGGAGTGCAGAAACGCCTTGCCGGAGAAATAGTCGCCGTAAAACGCGTTGTAGGTTTCGGTTGAACACATTACCGCCGACATGGGGCCCCAGCCCGCGGTCATTCCTTTGGAAAAAGTTGCGAAATCGGGGATTATGCCCGCGTATTCGCAGGCCATCATTTTGCCGCAACGTCCGAATCCGGTCATGATCTCATCGGCGATCAGGTGGATATTGTGTTTGTCGGTCCAGGCGCGAAAACGGCGCAGTAAGTCTGGGCTGTATATTTTCATGCCGCCGGAACCCTGTATCACCGGTTCGAATATGACCGCTGCCACCCTCGGGGCCAGCATGTCGAGCTGCTTTTCGATTTCATTCCATGCCGGATCGGGATATTTGTCCCAACCTACGGATCCGGGGCCGAGGCAGTAGACCAGTGGATCGGTCTTTTCCACTTTCGGCAGGATGTTGGCAAACGGTTTTGAATATATCTCGCAGTCCCCGGCGGCAAGTGTGAGAATGGTTTCCCCGTGGTAACCGTTATGGAGCGCGACGAAGGTGTTGCGTTCCTTATTGCCGGTTTGGAGGTGATATTGCAGGCTCATCTTCATGGCGATTTCGACCGCGGTAGAACCATTGTCAGCCAAAAACACCTTGTCCAGCTTCGGGCATATCTGTGCCATTTTCTCCCCGAAGCGCACCAGTGTATCACTGGTGGTATTGGCGAAGATGACGTGCTCGAAGCGGTCGAGCTGGCGGTTGACTGCCTCGCGGATGCGCGGATGGCGGTGTCCCAGACTTTTGCACCACCACGAACTGATGCCGTCGATGATTTCCCTGCCGTCGGCAGTATGGATAAACGGTCCCTGTGCCGATTCCACTATCAGCGGAGGGAGCGTTTCATAGTCTTTCATTTGAGCTGCCGGATGCCAGAGGTGGCGCAAATCCAGCGCAATTAATTCTTTGCTGTTCATCGCAATGACGATTCCTTGTTAAAACGACAAACGCGCTCTTGCGTTGTTATTACATCCGAAGAGCGCGACATTATAATATGCCTAATTTCTCAGCCGATGACCAGATTGATGAGGCGTCCCGGAACGCAGATCATTTTGCGAACCGTTTTTCCTTCGATCGCTTTGAGAACATCGGCATTTTCCAGCGCCATTTTTTCCATGGCGGCTTCGTCAATACCGGTCGGCATCATGATACGGGCCTTGGGTTTGCCCAGGACCTGAACCAGTATCTCGACCTCGGCCACTGCGAGATATTTCTCGTCGAAAACCGGCCACGGCTCATAAGCGAGGGTCTGTGAGTGCCCGAGGCATTCCCAAAGCTCTTCGCCCAGGTGCGGTGCGTATGGCGCGAGCAGTTTGACGAACGTTTCAGCCGCTTCAAGCGGTAACGTTGCCACCTTTGAAAACTCGTTGACGAATACCATCATCTGGCTGATGGCGGTATTGAACCCGAGCGATTCGGTATCTTCAGATACCTTCTTTATCGTGGCATGCAAAGTTCGCAACTCTTCCGGTGTCATGGCGCGGTCTTCGATCGTGCTTTCAGTAATCAACCGGTGCGAGCGTTTGAGGAAACGGTATACGCCTTCAACACCCTTGGTGTTCCACGGCTTGACGGCTTCCAGCGGCCCCATGAACATTTCGTAAAGTCTCATGCTGTCGGAGCCGTATTCGCTGATTACGTCGTCGGGATTGACCACGTTCTTAAGCGATTTGGACATTTTGGCCGGAAATTCCTCGAGGACCTCGCGGGTACGGGTATCGACCGGACCCTCCGGGGTGTGTTCGACCAGATTGTTCGGTACCAGGATACCGTGGGCGTTCTTGTATGACATGCCCAGGATCATGCCTTGATTGACCAATCGCATGAACGGTTCTTTGGTGGAGACGACGCCGATATCGAAGAGTACCTTGTGCCAGAACCGCGCGTAGAGCAGATGCAGTACTGCATGTTCCGCGCCGCCGACGTAGAGGTCGACCGGCATCCAGTATTTTTCCTTAGCCGGATCGAAAATCCGGTCGCTGTTATCCGGGTCGATATAACGCAGATAGTACCAGCATGAACCAGCCCACTGCGGCATGGTATTGGTTTCGCGACGTCCTTTCATCCCCGTTACGGGATCGACATATTCCAGCCATTTCTCGGCTTTTGCCAGCGGCGATTCCCCTGAGCCGGACGGCTTGAAATCATCCATTTCCGGCAGGGTCAGCGGCAGTTCGTTTTCCGGGACCAGACGGATGGAACCGTCTTCCATGTGGATGACGGGGAACGGCTCGCCCCAGTAACGCTGGCGGCTGAACAGCCAGTCGCGCAGCTTGTAATTGGTCGTACCTTTGCCGATGCCGCGGGCGGCGAGCCATTCAATGGTTTTCGCCTTGGATTCTTTGACTTCCAGTCCGTTGATATTCAGTCCGGCGTCATTGGCGGAGTTTATCATTTTACCATTACCGGTCCAGCAGGCTTTTCCGGCGAGGACATCGGCGGTGTTTACGCCATCCGAGGCGGCGTCTTTGGCGTCCGGCTCGATAATGCAGATGACCGGAATGTCGAATTTTTGCGCAAACTCGAAGTCACGGGTGTCATGTGCGGGTACCGCCATGATCGCTCCGGTGCCGTAGCTGGCGAGAACGTAGTCGGATATCCATACCGGGATCTTGCGTCCGTCGACTGGGTTGACGGCATAAGCGCCGGTAAACGCGCCGGTTTTTTCGGTATTGAGTTCGGTACGCTCGAAATCGCTCATCCTGGCGGCGTGTTCGCGGTAGGCTTCAACGGCGGCGCGCTGGGCTGGCGTGGTGATGTCCATGACTTTGGCATGTTCCGGCGAAAGAACCATATAAGTTGCACCGAAGAGCGTATCGGGACGGGTGGTGTATACGGTGATACTGACGTCCTTGCCATCGATTTTGAAATCGACTTCCGCGCCGGATGATTTGCCGATCCAGTTGCGCTGCATCTCCTTGATACCTTCCGGCCAGTTGAGCTCTTCGAGATCCAGGAGCAACCGTTCAGCGTATTCGGTGATTTTGAGCATCCACTGCTTCATGGGTTTGCGGATGACCGGGTGGTTTCCGCGCTCGCTCTTGCCGTCGATCACTTCCTCGTTGGCGAGAACCGTGCCGAGGGCGGGACACCAGTTTACCGGGACTTCGTCGATATATGCCAGCCCTTTATTGTAAAGCTGGATGAAGATCCACTGCGTCCACTTGTAATATTTCTGATGGGTGGTGTTTACTTCGCGATCCCAGTCGTAACTGAAACCGAGGGATTTGATCTGGCGGCGGAAGGTGTCGATATTTTTATCCGTGGTGATGCTCGGATGGGTGCCGGTTTCCACCGCATACTGTTCGGCGGGCAAACCGAAGGCGTCCCATCCCATCGGGTGGAGCACGTTAAAGCCGCGCATGCGTTTATAACGGCAAAGGATATCGGTGGCGGTGTAGCCTTCGGGATGGCCGACATGGAGTCCCGCGCCGCTGGGGTAGGGGAACATGTCCAGAACATAGTATTTGGGCTTCGATGAGAAATCTTCGGCCTTGAAGGTTTTATTGCTTTCCCAGTAATTCTGCCATTGTTTTTCAATGGCGCTGAAATCATATTCGGTACTCATGATATGTCCATTCTTTATTAGAGATTAAATGTAAATATAAACGATGTAACATACATGTTGCCGGAATATTTTTCAAACCGCCTCACCACGGCGATGAACACCTTTTGCCTGTTTTTGCGGTGGGAGCTTCCAAGTGTAGAGTTGCATTGGCATCAGACATTGACTATTGACCGTTCCATTTCAGGCCGGCGCAGGAGTGTTGATCCCGATAAGCCTGCGCCGGCAAAAAGGTGGCTATGGCTGGCAGTCTGCGACCAGTTGCATCAGTCGGCGGCCATATTCGATGTAGCTGTCGTACTTTACTTTTTCCAGATCGCTATCCGGTGTCTGTTCGTGAAAGACACTGGCCACATGCGGCTCGATGGAAAATCCGCCGTTATATCCGTGTTGGAGCAGGTCACCGACAATTTTTCTGACGTTGCCGTTGCCTTCGCCAGGCCAGGTAAACGTCGATTTGGGAAAAATATCCCCGGTTTCGCATTGGAAAATTGCGTCTTTGATGTGGACATAGTAGATGAAATCCCGGACCTGGCGGTAAAAATCCCAGGAATTTTGTTTCTGGTATGGCGGTTTTCCAAGTCGCAGGTCGGTAAAAACCGGATTGCCGGTATCGAAGATCAGCTTGAAGTTAGGTGAGTTGATTTTTTCCACCAGCCGGAGTGTGTGCTGCGGTGACTGTCCGCCATAATTCATACAGTTTTCATGGGCATAGATGATTCCAGCGTCCTCGCAGATATTAACCAGGTACGCTACCTTTTTGAGTACCTGTACTTCCACATCTTTGTCATCGGGAGGAAGCTGTTTCTGCATAGCAAAACTCATGCCGCGGATCATTTTTGTTCCCAGTTTATGCATTCTGACGATGGCGCGCTTCAGCATTTCCACCGAAAGTAAAAAGTCATCTTCTTTAAAAGGATCCTTCCCCCAGTTGGCCACTTCGCTTCCGAAACAGTTGATTGCTATTCCCGCGTCGGCAAGTTGTCCGGCCACAGTTTCAAACCGGTCTTCCGGCAGATTGTGGATGTTTACGCCATCGATATTTCTAGATTCGATGTATTTCCAACCCAGAGCTTTCGTTGCTTTGATCTGTTGTTCAATCGAACTGCCCGCTTCATCCGCGAAACCGGTAAAATAATGCATGCTTTATGTTCCTTGCGTTCATTTTGATTCTTGAATTACTATAGCCTGTTCCTATGAAATTATAAATCCCTTGAAAGATACGAATGCGCTTTGAATTTGCCTGGTTGCTCAAAATCATATGCTCCAGGAATTGGTTCTATTGTCTTTTTATGATGTCTTTACGTTTGAATTTTTTGTTTTTTGAATTAGTTTGGCTTGTGTTAGGGTTGCCGGATATTCAAATAACGTGTTATCGACCCCAATTGTGAGACTGGAATGGACAAACAACTGTACCAACAGGCATTAGCCGCCTACCAAAACGGCGATTTTTCCCATGCGGTGGAACTTCTGGCTGATTGCGGAGATAGTTTCGATGTACTGGTTATGCGTGGCATCTGCCTGGCCGGATGCCGGGAATTTGATTCGGCATTGGTACAGTTTAATCGCGCTGACAGTCTGCAGCCGGACGATCTTCAGATACTGTTCAATCGTGGAGTGGTTTACGAGCAGAGTGCTCATTGGAAGGAGGCTGCTGCCGACTATCGGCGGGTGCTTGCACTGAAACCAGGACACCCCGGAGCAGGTAATAACCTGACCAATATTCTTAAAGCGCACGGTTGTATTGACGAGGCCGAAGATGTTTGCCGTAATGCGCTCATGCATTCCCCTGATAACGCCGAACTTTTGATCTCGCTGGGAAATGTTCTGGCTGTCGCGGGGGATATTGATGGTTCCTTACAGGCATTCCGCCGTGCAGTCGATGCCGCACCATCCGCCCTTATTGCATACTCCAACTATCTTTTGGATATGAATTATCTGCCACTGCCGCCGGAGGAGGTGTTTCGTGAACACCGGATGTGGAATCGTTTGTTCATGGAAACCAGACACCCTCAGCCGCCGGAGCTTCGCCCCCGTGTGGAAGGTCGTATCCGGGTGGGGTATCTGTCGCCTGACTTCCGTTACCATTCGGTGGCATATTTTATCGAGACAGTATTGACTAATCACGATCGCTCACAATTTGAGATTCATGCTTTTTCCGATGTCCGCGAACCCGATGATATTACCCGCCGTATTGCCGCCGGCATCGAACAGTGGCATGACATCAGCCGGATGAACGTAGATGCCGCTGCCGAATACATCCGCAAGACCGGAGTCGACATTCTCGTTGACCTTGCCGGTCATACCGGCAGGAAGCTGCCCGTGTTTGCCATGCGCTGCGCTCCGGTGCAGGTGGCGTATCTGGGATACCCCAATACAACGGGACTGCGCAATATGGATTACCGTTTTGCCGACGAATTTGCCGATCCTCCGGGATGCGAGCGTTTTTACACGGAAAAACTGTTGTATCTTGCCGGGGGCATGTGGGCATACGCCCCATTGGATATTGCTCCGGAATTGTCTCCGCCGCCATGTTTGAAAAACGGTTATCTGACTTTTGGTTCGTTTAATAATATTGCCAAAGTCTCCGATCTCACTGTGTCCTGCTGGGCCGCGGCGATGATGGCTTGCCCCGGGAGTAGGATTCTGCTCAAAAACCGGGCTTTTGCGGAAAAACGTGTATGCCGCAATATAGAGGCCAGGTTTGCGGCGCATGGTATTACTGCCGAGAGGATCGAGCTCTGTCGGTTCGAGCCCAGCGCTGCTGGACATTTAGATATTTATAACCGTGTCGACCTTGCCCTTGATACCGTCCCCTATAATGGAACTACCACCACTTTTGAAGCCCTGTGGATGGGGGTCCCGGTTTTGACTCTTGATGGCGTTTCACATGCAGGACGGGTCGGTAAGGCGATTTTGACTCGTTTGGGATTGAATTCGTTTGTTGCCGCCGATTCCGCTGACTTTGCCCGTATCGCTGCATTTTACAACTCTGAACGCCAGCAGCTTACCGCGTTGCGTCAGGTATTGCGCAATGTCCTGGCGGATTCGCCGCTGCTTGATGGCGTACGTCTGGCCAGGGAAATGGAGCAACATTATTCTGCTATTGTAAAAAGATAAAATTTCAGGGAGATTACTGTATGAGATTCAAACATTATTGCAATTTGTTTTTGGCGGTGGGAGCATTTTTCCTGGCAGGATGTTGCCAGGTGGTTATCCATGGGGGTAAGGGCGGAGGTGAAGGTGAAGACGCAAAAAAGGATACCGTGACTCAAATATCTACCATCGATGCGTTGCTGGCAGGAGTTTATGATGGTTCCATGCCACTGGCAAAACTTGCTCAATACGGCGATACCGGTATCGGTACTTACGATGGTCTGGACGGTGAAATGATCCTTCTCGACGGCAGATTTTATCAGGTTTGCGCTGATGGCAAGGTTTATACTCCGGCGTCTACGGTAAAAACTCCTTTTGCCGCAGTATCATGGTTCCGGCCGCAAAAACGCTATTCCCTTGGCGAATCGATTGATTTTGCCGAATTGTGTAACCGGATTGACAAGTGGGATCCCAATCGCAATATGTTTCTGGCAATCAGGATTAAAGGTTTTTTCAAAACGATGAAGACCCGTTCGGTGCCGCGGCAGAGCAAACCCTATCCCCCTTTAGTGGAGGTGACGAAGACCCAGCCGGTTTTCGATCTAAAGGACGTTTCCGGTACGATTGTCGGTTATCGTCTGCCATCCTATGTTAAAGGTATTAACGTGCCGGGTTATCACTTGCACTTCATCAGCGATGACCTTAAGAGTGGCGGTCACATTCTTGGTTTTGAGATGCGAGAAGGGTATATCGAATTAGATGAGCTTTCGCGTTTTTATATGCTGCTGCCGGATGGCATGGAAGGCTTTGCCGGTGCTGATTTGAATAAAGATCGTACGGTGGAACTTCATCGCGCGGAAAAGTAGATTGCAAATTGAGCAGGTGTCAGGCAATTTTTTCCTGAAAAAGTTCTCTTGGCGCATGGAAATTTGTGCGAGACGATATAAATTTAGTACTTCTCCGATGCCTGGGTGGCGGAATGGCAGACGCAACGGACTTAAAATCCGTTGACCGCAAGGTCGTGTGGGTTCGACTCCCATCCCAGGCACCAAAATCAGCTTCAAATAGCATCAAAAAGGTACCGTTTGGTACCGTTTAAGACTTTCAAATGCCAAAAAGCATCGTATATTAGCCAAAGCCGATATTTTTAACCCAATGAGGTTAAACTTGAGACCGGAACCGTTTATAAGAAGACCGCGAACGGGGTTTATTTCTTCCGGTACCAATTGAACGGACAACGCAAAGCAGTAAGTTTGAAAACCAGGAATCAGGACGAGGCGATTGCTGAAGCCGAGAAGTTAATCCCGGTGGTTAAGGCGACGACGACGGAAATTATCTCGGCCCATATAAAACATGCGCGTGGCCTGTCCAGAAAAAAGCAAATATTGCCGCTATGTAATGCCTGGCAGGTTTATTCTCAGCATCCGGAACGGGCCATTCCGGCAACCGTGAGCGAAAAGCTTTCCTATGAAGCTACCTTCAATGAGTTTGTCGCTTTTACCGGTAACGACCAGTTGGGTATAAATGAGGTTACGCCGGAACTTGCCGATAAATTCGCGCAGAACATGCGTGAATCGGGAATTGCCGTTGATACGCATAACCGCAAACTGCGACGTATCCGGAAAATTTTTGAGACACTGAAAGAATATTACGATGATGAAAATCCGTTTCAGGCCAAATCCCTGCGACGGAAAGAACGCGAAGAACAGGAATTTAATGTCCGCCGTCTTTCGTTTACCTACGATCAGGAACAAGACCTTTTAAAAGCGCTTGATAACAGTAAGTTCAAGGTAATGCATAAACCGGAAATCCGTGTCATCTATCATCTGGGGATGTTTACCGGTCAACGAATGAAGGACTGCATTTTGTTGCAATGGGATAGAGTTGACCTTAATCGTCGTCGGATCTGGGTAAAACAGTTCAAGACGGGCAAGGAAGTAACCATCCCGATGGCCTCCAAGCTCCATGCCGTGCTTCTTGAGGCGTTGAAGTGG
>QKAL01000221.1 GCA_003246475.1 Lentisphaerota bacterium | reverse complement strand
CCTGCCCACGTTGCAGAAGTAATTAAACCGGCACAGAAAAAAACCAACAATTTCCCCAATCTGCTCATAAAATCTTTCTCCAGAAATCGTTATAAAGAGGCCATGTTATTTTGCTATGTCTGAAATCTACAACATATTTATCAGTTTTGCAAAAAATAATCGTTAAAAATCGCTGTTTTTTAACTTGCTGTTACCTTAAAGGTAAATTCTCGGTGTCAGCCGGGATTTTTTTCCGGCTAATCATCCTTTTTTTCTTGTTTTTCCTTCCGGCTGAACTATATTCATAGGTTTGACGTCAGCGGCCGGGATACCTGCCGCCGGGTAAATATAAGACAGGATTGAGGAATAATGATTATCGACGCATACAAGGACTTGAAGGAACGCGGTTTCATCTACCAGGAGACCGACGGAGAGGCATTGCACCAACTGTTGAGTACGGAAAAAGTCCGTTTTTATATCGGCTTTGACCCGACCGGCAGCAGCCTGCACACCGGTCATCTCCTGCCGATTATGGCGATGCGTCGGCTCCAGGCTGCCGGGCATACCCCGATTGTGCTGGTCGGCGGCGCGACCGCTCAGATCGGCGACCCTTCGGGCAAATCCGAAGCACGCCAGATCCTGTCGAAAGAAACGGTTGCCGCCAACGCCGAAGCGTTGAAAAAACAGTTGTCCCGGTTTGTCGATGTGGACAAGGCGATCTTCGTCAACAATGCCGACTGGTTCAAAGATATGCTTTACATCGATTTCCTCCGTGAGGTCGGTTCGCGTTTCAGCGTTAACAAGATGCTGACTGCGGAATCGGTAAAGATGCGGCTGGAGACCGGTCTCTCATTTCTCGAATTCAACTACATGATCCTCCAGGCTTATGATTTCGCCGTTCTCAATCAGAAATACGGTTGCCGGGTGCAATTCGGCGGTCAGGACCAGTGGGGCAATATCATTTGCGGCGTCGACCTCACCCGCAGACTCAATCAGCAGGAGGTTTTTGGCACCACTTTCCCGCTTCTGCTTAACAGTAACGGCGAAAAATTCGGCAAATCAGCCGGTAACGCCATCTGGATCGACGTCGACCGTACCAGCGTTTTTGAATATTACCAGTTCTGGCGCAACTGCGAGGACTCCGAAGTGGAAAAACTGCTCAACTTCTTTACCTCCATTCCGGTTGAGGAGACCGCTCGGCTGGGCAGACTCGAAGCTCCGGCCATCAATCGCGCCAAGGAAATTCTTGCTTACGAAGCCACGCGACTGGCTCACGGGGCGGAAGAAGCCGCCAAGGCCTATCTGGCTGCCGGCAGTAAATTCGGTTTTGCCGACCCTGACAATAAAATTCCGACCAGCAGTGAGATCGCCAATATCAAGGCGGAAGCGGCACTGGATGACCTGCCGACGGTAGAGATTCCCGTGGCCGAGTTCAAGGACGACGCTGTCTGGGCGGTCCGGCTGTTGGTTCTGGCCGGGTTCTGCTCTTCCAACGGTGAGGCGCGACGCCTGATCCAGGGCGGCGGTGCCTATGTCAACGAAACCCGGATCGAGACGCCGGAGACCAATATCCCGCTGACCGATTTTCAGAACGGGGCTTTGTTGTTAAAAGCCGGGAAGAAGAAAATAAAGCGCCTTGTCCTGCAATAATTTATTATCCGGCAGCGGCACACACTGATTCCGGCGGCTATATTGAGGACGGTCCTATGAAGATCAGCGATTATGAGATCCGTGAAGAGTTGGCCAGAAACGGTACGATGAACGTTTATCTGGCGCAGGCGCCTGACGGCCGCGATGTGGTGGTCAAGGCGCTGTTGCCGTCCGGGCAGGTCAAGGAATCGCAGCAGCAGGCATTTTTTCGCGAGATCCGGATAACTTCTGCCTTGCGCCACCGCAATATCGTTGAATTTATCGATTCCGGGGTCGCCAACGGATTGCTTTTTTGTGTCATGGAGTACTGTAATGGCGGAACGCTGCGTGAATTGCTGTTGCAGCTGGGGCGTCCTCTCAACTGTGCCGAGGCATTGCCTTTGATATGTCAGGTGCTTGCCGGATTGCATTACGCCCATACTGCCGCCATTCCGTCAAAGGAGGATCCGGCGGCCATAGTCCACGGCATTGTCCATCGCGACATCAAGCCGGAAAATATCCTGCTCCATTATAACGCAGAAGGGCAATATACGGTTAAAATTGCCGATTTCGGTTTGTCCAAGGCGTTTCAACTGGCTGACCGCTATGGCTGGACCCGGACCGGTGACATCGGCGGTTCGCTCTCTTTTCTCTGCCGCCAGCAGATTGTGAATTACAAGTATGTCAAGCCGGAAGTGGATGTGTGGAGTGCCGTTGCCGTGCTATATTTTCTGCTGACCGGTATGCCGCCGCGTTCCGGGAAGACGTTGACCTTCAACTCCATATTGACCCACCCGCCGCGGCCTATTGCCGAGCATGGCAGAGATGTGCCGCCGGAACTGGCGGGGCTGATCGATACGGCGCTGGACGATTCCGGACCGCTACGTTTCAAGTCTGCCATGGAGATCCGCAATGAGCTTAAACGGTTTATAACACCATGAAAGAGATAGCTACGGACAACGCAGCCAGGGGAGAAAAAATCAAGCCGGAGAAGGGTTCCATTCTGACTCCGCTGGTCAACACCGGTACTTTCTACACCGAGGCCGAATGGCGTTCCATGCACGAGGCGCATCAGCGCCTTGCGGCAGAGGGCCATGCCGATATCCTGATGCTGGGCGATTCCATCCTCTTCGGCTGGAGCTGGCCCGGCAGACCCGAGGTGTGGCAGCAGCATTTTTCCCGCTTTTCGGTGGCTAATCTGGCCATCAGCGGCGATTATATCCAGCATCTGCTATGGCGGATTGAGAACGGTAATATCGGCGCTTTTACCCCCGATCTGGTTATCCTGTTGATCGGGGCCAACAATATTGACGACTATTCCGAAACGGAGATCGCCAAAGGCGTGATGAAGATCCTCAACCGGGTAAAACGCGAATGTGACCGGGCAAAAATAGTTCTTACCGGCATCTTTCCGCGCGGTCAGGACCAGGATACCATGTTGCGACGCAAGATTGCCGATGTCAACAGGTTGCTGGAAACGCTTGCCGATGGGGTTCGGGTGGTTTTTCACAACCCCGGCCCGGCATTGTTGGAAGCCGACGGCTCGATGACCCGCAAAATGTTTTATGATTTCAGCCATCCGAACGTCGCCGGTTATGCCCGGTGGGCGGAGTCGCTGGATGAGGTAATATATTTACCGTAACCGTTGAATAAAAAACGTTTTCCTCATTGAAACCCGATACTTTACGGCTATATTCCATGTGGTTTGGATTTGCGAATTTCAGCTATGGAGATGACTTTACATGATTAAAACGATTATTATCGGCGCGGCCGGACGCATGGGCCGCCACCTGATTACCAATATCCTTGAATCCCGGGATCTTGAACTTGCCGGAGCCATTGAGTGGTCTGGATGCCCCCTGATGGGACAGGATGCCGGGATAGTTGCCGGATGCCGGGAGGCTGGAGTTAAAATTACTTCCGACCTGGCGGCATTGGTTGGCAGTGCTGACGCAGTGATCGATTTCAGTACCGGCGATGTTGTCGCAGATGCGGAAGTTGCGGTAAATGCCGGTTGCGCCATCGTCATTGGCACTACCGCGCTGGACGATGCCGGCAAGGCGAAACTCAAGGCGCTCGCCGATAGGGGCGGCCGTATTGTTTTTGCCTCCAACATGAGCGTCGGAGTAAATCTGCTCTTCAGTTTGGCCGGTAAAATTGCTAAAACCCTTGGCGAGGATTATGATATTGAGATTGTGGAAATGCATCACAATCAGAAGAAGGACGCGCCCAGCGGTACGGCGGTAACGCTGGCGGAACGTATCTGCGAGGCCAAAGGGCTTTCGTATAAGGAAGATGTTGTCCATGGCCGCGAAGGCATTGTGGGCGCCAGAACGAAAAAAGAGATTGGAATGCACGCGGTACGTGGCGGGGATGTGGTCGGCGACCATACCGTGATCTATGCGACCGGCGGGGAACGGGTGGAGATCACCCACAAGGCGTCAAGCCGTGATACTTTCGCCAAAGGCGCGTTGCGGGCAGTACGTTTCCTGCACGGAGTGCAGCCAGGCCTTTATGATATGCAGGATGTATTGGGACTGCGGTAAATTTGCGAACGGAATATCAACTTTTTGCCAATGAGGTGTGATTATGCTTAATCTCGGGGTAAATGTCGATCATGTGGCCACGGTGCGGCAGGCG
>QKAL01000270.1 GCA_003246475.1 Lentisphaerota bacterium | reverse complement strand
CAGAACCGGTTCGGGAGAAAGATTCTGCAGCAGGATGGAAATGGCAGGATTGGCAGCGGCGGCAGCGGCAGTAATCGATCCGACCTCGACGCCGGACCGGCGCAAGAGTTCTCCTACCAGGTCGTTGACGCCGGTGGCCAGAGTCGCCTGCAACGCCTTCCCCTTCCCATTGCGGGCCGCCTCCAGCCGTCGCAGGACATCGGCACCAAACACGGATTGAGGATTGGGCAGCTGTAATTCTGCAACCACCCGGCCGGTTGCACCGAACAGGCGCCCGGCCAGCGAGGTGGTACCGAGGTCAAGAGCGAGAAACATATAATTAACTGATATCGGCTGACGTGTTGTTCTTAAAGATGTATGCGCGGTACCCGCTTGCTGATACCACAGAAGACTTCGTAGTTGATCGTGCCGATCTTGTCGGCCAACTCCTCGGCGCGAATGACATTTCCCGCCCCGTCCGTACCAAGCAAAGTGACGTCATCACCGACGACGACGCCGTCGACGTCAGTGACATCAATCAATATCCAGTCCATGCAGACCGTGCCGATGACCGGTACCCGCTGTCCGCGCAGTAACCCTTCCCCAAGGTTGGTCAACCGGCGGTTGTAGCCATCGGCGTAACCAACTGGCAGGGTCGCCACCCGGGTTTCCCTCTGGGAGATAAATTTATGGCCATAGGAGATACCGGTACCGGTCGGAACCGTTTTCAGATGGGCAATCTGCGTGCGCAGGCTCATGACCGGACGCAGGTCAAGGTTTTTAAAATAATCCGACGGCCAACCGCCATAAAGGGCGATGCCCGGTCGCGCCAGGGTGCACTCTTGAAGTTTTCTGGTGAATATGCCGGCGCTGTTGGCGGCGTGGATATAGCGCGGGCGGTAACCGGCCCGCTTGACCATTGCCAACGCGGTCCGAAACGTGTCTATCTGCAGATCCGTCAGGGGCTCGTCCGGCTCATCGGCACGGGCGAAGTGGGTCATCAGTCCGTCCAGATGCATATTGTCCAGTTGATTCAGACCCGCCAACACCTTCTCCAGTTCAACGAGCGGAATCCCGATCCGCCCCATGCCGGTGTCCACCTTGAGGTGGTAATGGCAGGTCATCCCCCGGCTGGTATATTCACGCGACAGTCGTTCGGCTGTTTCCAGGTCAAACAGGTACGGGATCAGGTCGTACTCGGGGAAAAATCTTTCACCCCCGGGGCGGATGCTCCCCATCACCAGGATCGGGTGAGCGATCCCGGCCTGGCGCAACTCGATCGCTTCCTCGACCAGGGCAACCGCCAGCAACGGCGCCCCTTCCTCGATGAACACCCTGGCGGCCGCAACCGCGCCATGGCCGTAGGCGTCAGCCTTGACTACGGCCAGCAGATCGGTGTCGCTGCCGACGCAACTCCGGATCAGCCGGTAGTTGTGGCGCAGGGCATCGAGATTAATTTCGGCGAATGTCGGCCTGATTCCTTCGGTCATCGTGTCCCGTTTTCAGATTTGAGGGGTGCGCAAAAAGTCTTATCACGCCGCAATTCGGACTGTAAAGGGGAAACGCCATTTTCGGGCGCTGCGGGGCGATATTCAGTTGACACCGGCCGAGGAGTTCCGATAGGCTGTCATGCACCATTTCGGAGGATGACCTATGTGCTTTAATGACGGATCTTTTTTGCTGGTTCAGGGCGACAAGGAATCTTCGCTCGACCATGTAGCGACCATCATTCCGGGGGAAAACACCCTGAAGATGATCGACGTTTACGGCAAGACCAGTGAGGTGGCCGGCAAGATCGAAGAGATCGACTTTCTGAACAACCGCATCGTGCTGGGCTGATGCCCGCAGCGATGCCTGCATCATACAAATTAATAGATCGCTAGGGGAGTAGACTACTGAGAGTTCCGCACCGGCGGACGACCCTTTGAACCTGATCCGGGTGATACCGGCGTAGGGAAGCGGCCGCGCATGTCAGTTAATAGGCTAATCTTGCCTGCCGCGTCCGTTTCACGGAAGCGGCTTTTTTATTAGCTGGAAAACTGCAACCAATGACGACAACACAAAAAAAGTTTGACATTACATTAAAAGCCGCACTGTTTATATCTGTTTTGACTGCTGTCTTTATTATCTGTGCCATACCGATCAATTCCCATGACTTCTGGTGGCACCTCAATACCGGCGATTTCATCCTCGAGCATACCCAACTTCCTGGCGGGGACGATCCATACACTTATTCGATCCTTGATTCAGATGAACACAATCAAATCCGCGCTGAAATAATCAACAAGCAATATTGGCTGTCCCAGGTTTTTTTATCTCTGGCAAACTCGTTAATGGGGCTACAGGGTGTCATTTTCTTGCGTGTCCTTGTTTATGCTGCACTCATCCTGGCTGTTTTCCAGGCTGCCCGCAAACGCTCGACCTTCATTGGGGCCAGCCTGCTTTTGCCAATCCTCATTTTGACGCTATCAATTGTCCTTGAAGATACCGACCGCCCCCAAAACTTCGGGTTCCTCTATGCGCTACTGACATTACTGACTGTTGAAATGACCGTTTTGAAAAAACGGGCAAGCCTCCTTTATTTAACCCTGCCGATCATCCTGGTTTACTCGAATTCCCATGCCGGTGCGGTCGTCTCGATCTGTTACCTCGCAACCTATACTTTTTTCTCGTTTTTTGAGCAGCGACTCTTGCCGCTCAGGAAACATCTTGTCATTTGCCTGGGACTTGCACTGCTTGTGATTGCATTCAATCCGACCGGATACCAGATTTTTTCGCAGTTGCTTTTCCCCCAACAGTCATTTGCAGTTACAGTCACCTCGGAATACAGGTCTCCATTATCCATTTTCCGCCAATCCTTGCAGTATCCGGGATGGGCTTCATACTGGTTGTTCGCTCTGATTGCGCCAATAACAATTGGCTTCCTGTTATTGAAAAAACATTTTTCCGCCTGTTTCATTTTAGCCGCGACCTTGGCGATGTCGTTATTATCAATACGCTACATCCTTTTCTTCGCGCCGCTGGCTTATTTTTTCACATCAGCGCCATTAGACAACCTTCTGGAAAAAACAATCGGGAATTTCCGCAACAAACGAACTGCAATAGAGATTTCAATTGTTCTCTCTTTTGCCGTTTACCTATTATTGTTACATCCAAACATGCAGTATTTCAGTTTTCACCAGGGTCGGCTTTCGATTGGTCCTGAACTCAGGCAAGATATTTTCCCGATCAATGCTGCTCGCTTCCTCAAAGAAAACTCGCCTGCGGGGAACATTTTCAATCTGGAAGCCTGGGGGGGGTATCTCGAATACCAACTTTCCCCGGAATACAAGTTCTTCACAGACACCAGAAACCTGGATGAGAACAGACTCAGGCAACACTTTGCGATCCTTTCATACAACAGCGAAGGGATAAGACTGATAGAACATTACGGCATTAACACTATCGTTATTCCACCGATTGATTATATCTCCGGCTCAATATTCAATATTGTTCGCGCACTCTACCGCTCCCCAGATTGGCAATTGATTTATTTCGGTAAAAATGCATTGATATTCAGCCGCGACAAGCGGTTCAATCCGATTGATAAAAGCATGATCTATGTTCACACCTATTATCAGCTAAACTACTGGAGCCAGATTTACTCACTGACACCAACCTTCCAAAAGAGCCTACAGGAAGCGCAATATTACCTAGGGAAGCGGTGATTAACTTAACCATGAACGGTGTTTATCTTATAACCGATCGCTCCGCCCGAAACTGTTTCGATAAAATTGAAGCAGGTCTGAGGGGGGGAGCCAAAACGCTGCAGTTTCGCGACAAACAAGCATCTGCTGGTGAAAAACTCGAAACGGCAAGATCACTCAGGCAACTCTGCCAGCACTATAATGTTTGTTTTATTGTCAATGACAGTCCGGAAATTGCGCTGGCAGCTAACGCTGATGGTGTTCACATCGGCCAGCAGGATGCATCGATCAGGGAAGCAAGACGGATTCTCGGGCCGGACCGGATCATCGGTGTTTCGACCCGGACAGTCGAGCAGGCAAAAAGGGCCGCCGCCGAAGGCGCCGATTATATTGCCGTCGGCAGCATGTTCCCGACCGGCACCAAGGCCGATGCCGAACTGGTCGGGCCACAGCGCTTGCGAGAAATCAGAAAGGTTGTCGATAAACCGCTGGTCGGCATTGGCGGCATCAATCGGAACAACGTGGGAGAAGTCATTTTGGCCGGGGCCGATGCGGTGGCGGTGATTTCCGCCGTCATGAAGGATGCTGACCCGG
>QKAL01000055.1 GCA_003246475.1 Lentisphaerota bacterium | reverse complement strand
TTTTTTTATTATCTTATTTTCAGAAGCATCAATATAATGCCGGAGGGGGCTGAAATGGAAAAGCATGTGGCGAAATGGTGGGACGCGGCGGAAAACGGTATGACGGTCTGTAAACTTTGTCCGAGGAATTGTCATATCGCGTCGGGAAGGACGGGCTTTTGCGGGGTCAGGAAGAATCAGGACGGCGTTCTTTATTCGCTGTGTTACGGCTATCCGGTTGCGCTTCAGGTCGACCCGATCGAAAAAAAGCCGCTGGCGGAGTATCTGCCCGGGACCAAGACCTTTTCGTTTGGGACTTACGGCTGTAATTTGAATTGCTGCTTCTGCCAGAATTACCATCTGTCCCGCGGCGTTTACGACGATCAGCGCAAGTATGATTACATCGGTCCGGAGGTGATTATCGAATTAGCCTTTACCCATAACTGTCATTCGGTGGCGTTTACCTATAATGAACCGACGGTATTTGCCGAGTACGCTATCGATGTGGCGGAATTGGCGCGCAAGGAGAAACTGGGGACGGTGCTGGTATCCAACGGCTATATCTCCCCGGAAGCCGCACGTGAACTTTACCCGCTGATCGATGCCGCCAATATCGACATGAAAGGTTTTTCCGAAGAGTTTTACAGTTCCATGACCGGATCAAAGTTTCACCCGGTTCTGGAGGCCATCAAATATTATTTTTCCACCGGAGGCCATCTTGAGCTTACCAATCTGGTTATCCCACAGAAAAACGACCGCGATGAGATGATTATTGCCTGGCTGGACTGGGTCGACAAAGAACTGAGCCGTGATGTGCCGCTGCACTTTTCCGCCTGCCATCCCGATTATCAATATGATGGCCCCCCGACCGATGTCGAAACGCTCCTGCATATCCGTGAACTGGCACGCAAGCGAGGCTTCCACCATATTTATCTGGGCAATGTATTTATCCCCGAATGAAAATCTATCTATGGCGTTCCAGCGTGAAGTTCTTGAGCATGAATTCCGGGTCGTAGGAGCGTTTTGCGTGGCGCAGCCCCGGTATGCCCATGTCCTGTTCGCGGTTGATATAACGGCAGCGTTCCCGCAGAAATCTTGCCGTCTGCAGGTTTATCATCTGTGACGCGCCCGGAACTTCCAGATCGGACTTTTCGAAGTGGATGGTATAGGTTTCTGAGTTCTGGCGACTGAACATGGCGATGGCGACCACTTGTTCACCATTGTGCAGCGCCAGTCCTTCCGTTCCGGTGAACGCGTAGAACTTCAGCGCCATTTCCAGCGCCAGATAATCTTCGTCAAGCATTTCCTGAAACGGAACCCCTTCATAATAACGGGCAATAAAACGCTCAAAATCGATAACCGTTTCATCGGTCAGGGGAATAACCTTCCAGTTGGGGTATTCGCGTTCGAAATGTGAGATATGATTGCGCTTCTTTCGCAATTTCGGGCCGCTCAGCGTCTCAAGTTTTGCGGTCGAATAGATATAGTCCCATGAATCCTCTGTGGTTGTAGCGGCGAAATAACATTCATAATCCGGCCAGGCCGCAAGATATTCCGGTGGAACGTCATAAACCGTACCTTCCAGTCCGTGATCCAACATAACATCGGCGAGACTCGCCAGTTTTTCCGGCGGAAAGTATTCGCCGCAAGGGAAGAGCAGCAGCCCTTCGGCATCAAGCCTGACAATCAGGCGGTCTTCGTGTACCATCCAGCGGTACTGGTATCCCGGACTCCAGTTATACATATTGCAGTAGTTCTGTTCGCAGCTCATTGGATTGCGGCGGGAAATATACTCCTGGATAATCTGGCGGTCATCGAGGCCGACTTCACGGAAATCGGCAAAATTGGGATTCATCTTACAGCACCCTTGAATGTAACCGTGGATTGGCAAACCCGGTCAAGCATTTCCTTTTTCTGTTTTATAGATCATAGGAATATAATCGTGCATCGGTTCAAAACCAAGGGTTTTATAAAATTTTTCCGTTCCCGGCGCGGCGATCAGCCCGACCCAGTCGATGTCGGCTGCTTTCAGCTGGCGCAGCAGTTCGGCGACGATCATGCTGCCTATCCCCGCCTGACGACAGTCCCGTCGTACTACAATATCCTGGATGTAGGCGTCACTACAGCCATCGCTGATGGCGCGCCCCATGCCGATCATCTCTCCGGCCGGGTTGAACGCCGCCACGACCCGGAACGAATCCTGGAGCATGGCAGGTATAAAATCGTCGGAGTAACTGTCTTTCCACCAGCCCGCGTCGCGGTAAAGATCGATAATGTCCTTGGTGTCTGCGGTGTCGATTACCCGGCAGACGGCCGGGATTCCATTTTCTAGCGGCATAAGATCAAATACCTTCCCGTGATATATATAGAGGCGGCAATCAGCGTTGCCAGGGTTACCGGTGCGGCATAACGCATGTATTCGCGGAATCCTACATGGATTCCGGCTTTTCCTGCGATACCGACGGTGACGAGGTTGGCCGCCGCGCCGACCAGTGTTCCGTTACCTCCGAGGCATACCGCCAGCGCCAGGCCCCACCACATCAGATGCTGTGTTTCCGTATTGCCGTTAAACGCCGGGGACTGGTTGAGAAATGCGGCGATAATCGTTACCATGGCGGCGGTATATGATACATTGTTGGTTATTGCCGCGCCGATCCCGCTGACCCACATTACCAGTAAAACCACCAGCAGCGGGTTCCAGCTGTGGGTGAATTTAAGCAGAGAACCGAAGTAAGCCATGACTCCGGCATGGTCGGCACCGTTGACGACAATGAACAGGCCGGTGAAGAAAAAGAGTGTGCTCCATTCGATCTTTTCCAGCGTATGATCGATGTTGACCCGGCAGCAAAGCATCCCGGCGGTGGCTCCGCTCATGGCTACCACGCAGGGCTGGATATGCAACATGCCATGGATCAAAAAACCGAAAATGGTGAAGGCCATGACGATGCATCCGCGTCGCAGGATGACCGGATCGCTTATGGCATCGCGTTCGTTAAGATCCATGATCCTGGCGCGGCGGTCAACCCTTACCTTCATGCGGTTATGGTAATATCCGCGCAGCGCGAAACAATATAACAACAGGATGACGATGACGAAAGGGGCAAGATTGATCAGAAAAGATAGAAAGTTCAAGTTGGCGACGGAGCCGATGATCAGGTTGGGCGGGTCCCCGATCAGGGTCGCCGTTCCGCCGATATTCGACGCGATCGTCTCCGCCATCAGGAAGGGCAGCGGTGGAACGTCAAGCTCGGTCGCCACCAGCAGGGTGACGGGGGCCACCAGCAGGATGGTCGTTACATTGTCGAGAAATGCCGAAAGAGTGGCGGTGGACAGTGTCAGCAGCAGCATGGTCCGGGTCGGAGAGCCGCGTGCGAATTTGGCGCATTTGATGGCGATAAACTGGAAAAGTCCGGTGCCGCTGAGAATATTGACCAGCACCATCATCCCGGCCAGCGTGAAAATCACGTCAAAATTGGCATAGCGGGCGAACATATCCAGCCGGACATAGCGTTCCGACTGTTCGTATTGTCGGTTGATCTCCTCCTGTACCTGTGATTTTGTCTGGAGGTTGGCCAGGCTGCGTTCGATTACTTCGGTAACCGATGCGCGGCCGCGGTCGCTTTCCCCGTTGGAGTGCAGCGGCCCCTCCAGAACCACGATCAGCATTAACATCGCGCCCAGCAGCGCGGCTGTCGTCTTGTGGACTTTTTCGGACGCGATCAGAATGTAGGTGCCGAAAAAGACAATCATGGCATACCAGAAAAGCATAGGACCTCCTTATCTATCCGCGCAGGACTTTGTGGACAAGCTGCTGAATGCCGACGACGCCGAGAAGGCGGTTGTCCGGAGCAATCACATAGAGGTGCTGGGCCTCACCCTTAATCAACGAGATCGTGATCTGGATCAGCGGCAGATCGGGAGCGATTATCATCGGGGGTGGCAGCATGAAATTTCTGACGCAGAGGTGTTGCTCTTCTTTAAATATTTTGTCGAAAGGCTCAAAAGTCGTCAGGAATTTCAGGTTGTCCATCATGAAAATGTAACTGGGAATATGGCGTTTGATGATTTCTTTTGAATCGATCACCCCGACCAGCTTGCCATTGTCGTCGATTACCGGTAACTGGTCGATGCTCAGGCGGGTAAAGGCGTCCAGCGCCGCGGAAATCGGGCTGTCAACATTCAGCGGCGAACAGTTTGTGTTCATTATGTCTTCGGCAGTGATCTCATTCTTGAGCATGACATGGTCATCTTCAAGGGTTGCCATTATTGCTTCCGGAGAGGCGGCGGAGACGATTTTCTGCCGGTTTTCCTTTTTGATCAGGTAGCGGGAAAAGGCCGCCAGCGCTTTCAAATAGAGGTCGGAAGTCGATGGCCCGATCAGGGACATGATGATGATTTCCGTGGGGGAGATATCGTTGCCCTTTAACATTGCCGGGGCGGCGGGTATCCCGATGGCGATCGTCAGGTCGGGAGAAGCGTCCGTTCGGGTATGAGGCAGGGCGACACCATCATAGGGCAGGGGGATGGCGTCTTCCCGGGCGGTGATGTCCTGTAACAGTGTCTGGCGGTCGCTCTTGATCTCGTTGTTCTTCAGAATGTGATCAAGCAGATTGCCATATTGTTCTTCGCGCGTTCCTCCCGCGAGACCGCAGATTATCAGATCCTGGTCCAGAATAGATACAAGTTTCATGGTCGAATCCCCCTTATCGTTACGATCAATGAACTTAACAGCATCATTGCCGGTGTTGTCCGGCGAAAGGAGCAACCGGGCGTACCGGCGCTCCTTCGTTCAGTATTACATTTTGGAAACTACGGCTTTGGCGAAGCCGGAGCAGGAAACTTCTGCCGCTCCGTCCATCATGCGGGCGAAGTCGTAGGTGACGGTCTTCGCGGTGATGGCTCCTTCAATGCCCTTGAGTACCAAATCGGCGGCTTCCGTCCAGCCGATGTGGCGCAACAGCATTTCGCCGGACAACGCCAGCGAAGACGGGTTGACCTTATCCTGATTGGCGTATTTCGGGGCGGTACCATGGGTGGCTTCGAAAACCGCCATGCCGGTCATGTAGTTGATGTTGGCGCCCGGCGCGATGCCGATGCCGCCGACACATGCCGCGAGAGCGTCGGAAACATAGTCTCCGTTGAGGTTCATGGTGGCGATGACGTCATAGTCTTCCGGGCGGGTCAGGATCTGTTGCAGGAATGCGTCGCAGATGCAGTCTTTGACCAGCAGTTTGCCTTCCGGTACCACGCCGTCGCAGTCCGGCCAGGCCACCGCGACATCGGAGAACTCGCGGCGGACCAGGTCATATCCCCAGTCTTTGAATCCGCCTTCGGTGAACTTCATGATGTTGCCTTTATGAACCAGAGTTACGTTGCGGCGTTTGTTTTCCAGCGCGTATTTAATGGCGGCGCGGATGAGCCGTTCACTGCCTTCTGCCGACACCGGTTTGACCCCGATGCTGGAAGTTTCCGGGAAACGGATTTTCTTAACTCCCATTTCCTGCTGCAGGAAAGAGATAACTTTCTGGACTTCCGGAGTACCGGCTTTCCATTCGATCCCGGCATAGATGTCTTCGGTGTTTTCGCGGAAGACCACCATGTCGGTTTTTTCGGGGTGCTTGACGGGAGAAGGCACACCGGTGAAGTATTGAACCGGGCGGAGGCAGACATAGAGGTCTAATTCCTGGCGCAGCGCAACGTTCAGAGAACGGATGCCGCCGCCCACCGGGGTGGTCAGCGGGCCTTTGATGGCGATGCGGTATTCCTTGATGGCCTCGAGCGTTTCCGCCGGCATCCAGGTGTTCGGTCCGTAAACCGCGTTGGCTTTTTCACCGGCATACACTTCCAGCCAGTCGATTTTACGCTTCCCCTCGTAGGCTTTGTTCACGGCGGAGTTCCAGATCATCATGCTGGCTCGGGTGATATCCGCGCCGATGCCGTCGCCTTCGATATAAGTGATTACCGGGTTATCCGGAACAATGAGTTTACCATTTGCGTCGGCGGTGATTTTCGCCCCTACCGGAGATTTTATTTTGTCGTATGCCATTTATAAGATCCTTTCACTGGCAGATTATCATTTTAGTTTCGCATATCAGGAAAAATACACGAATTTGACGTTTTTTCCATGTTGCGGCCGGAAAAAAACGATGATTGATGGTCTGAAAACGTAAAAACCGGCATGACGCCGGTTTTTTCGTTGTTTAAATGACGAGTGTCGCCTGCCAGAGTTTGTCCTTGAGCATCTCGTACTCCTCCAAGGAGACGATCTTTTTGATATTGCCTATTTTCATCGTCATCTTTTCCGGACCGATATTCGCCAGGATGGTATCATCATCTCCGTGTTCCAGGCAGATACCGACCAATTCGGTTCCCGCGTCGGTGGTGGCAAAGAAATAATGTCCCGGTTGGATGTCTGCCGGTAGAAGTTCCAGCCCGCAGCGGGTGCACTTGGAATCTTCGAGGAAATCGTTGACGTGAGCGTCACAAACCAGGCAGGAACAGGTTCGGTTGTCTTCGGTGACGTGAATGTGTTTGGCACAGAACTCTTCGCGGAAAACGCGCATCAACGGTTCGGCGACCGTCCGTTCGCGGCATGAGTGGAGAAGTTTGTCCATGCATTCCAGATCGAGCAGGCGCAACAGTTTGTCGGCCATGGCTGTGTCGAGTTGCGGCAGCAGTTGGGCAAAGGGTTTGCAATCGCCCAGCTTTATGTTGATAACCGCCAGCATTATCGGGTCATCGCAGCTTTTCCTGATCGCCCCGAGCGTTTCCGGTTCCTCCAGTCGATTAAGCGCCATGAACCGCAGCGACAAATCCGGGTCGGTCAGCGCCACATTGGCAATGGCTTCCGGCGTACGTAAATGCATCAGCCCCGCTTTGCGCACTTCTATATCCGGATCGGAGAAGACGTTGGCCGTGATGAGTTCTTCATTGTTGCTCATGCGGCTGACCGCGATACAGCGTATTTCCGGGTCGTAAGACTCCTTTACCACCTGAAGCAGATGTTCGTCTCCGATAAGCTTTTCTACGGCTTCCGTCTGAACGGTTTTACTGGTATCATTGACCGCAATCCAGGCCAGAGTGACCGGGTCGGTGATCTTCTTGACGGCGGCGCGTCGGACGACCTTTTCCGGATCGGTGGCGGCTTTGGCCAGTTGTTCGGGATCGCGCAACCGGAGTACCGCTCCGGCGCGTATTTCCGGAATGGCATCTTTGGCGGCGATTTCCGACAGCACATCCATGTCGGTAAGTTTTTCTACGGCCTTAAGGCGAACTGAGCATTCTTTGTCTTCGCGAGCCAGTCCGGCAAGTATCTTCTGGTCATGCAGTCTGGCGGCGGCGTCAGCGCGTATATTGGGAACCTGCGAATAAAAAACTATCTGTTCGAGAAGTTTCTGGTTGATGATGCGGGATGATGCTTCCAGCGCGACTTCCTCGTTCTGGGCGTAGATGGCGACCCTTGCGAGCATTTCCTGATTTGAGTAAAGATTGGCGACCTGGCAGAACGATTCGCGATCGAGAATATATACGGCAATCTGCAGGAGGGTTTCCGGGTCGTCTTCCAGTTGCTGCATGGCTGCTTTGCGGACGACAAAATCCTCCTGGTTGTTCTGGGCGATGGTTTTAACCTGTTCGAGGTTCTTAATCTTTCCGGCGGCGGCAGCTCTTACCGATGGTGAAATGTCATGCAGTGCCAGCTCTTCCAGAATTTCCTCTTTGTCAATCTTCGCCACAGCTTCTGCACGGACGTTCTCATCCGGATGCTTCCAGCGGGCCTTGAATAGATCCGTAATACCCATAAGATTCCCTTTCCCCTTGGGATTCATAAGTTAGGACATGTCCGCGACAGAAAATACCTCCATTATCATAGATTATATATCAAAAAACAGTGAGCTGCAATAAGATAATATGTTTTTTTACAAAATTAACGCAGATAAGGACTAATAACGGCATGTGCGGTATCCGGGTTGACAAAAAACGGCATCTTGCAGAGTCATTTCATCCAATCAATTCAAGGAGGTTTTTCATGACTGATTATTCAATGCTGTTTGTACGTCGTCACCCGTTGCTCCGAAAATATAAAGAGATATGGCGACGCAGCAATGAGGCGTATTCCGGGGGCCGCGAGTATATTGACCAGGCCTTGATCAAGCATGTTTCTGAAGTAAGCCTGGAGTTTGAGGAACGCAAAGAGCGGGCCTACTATTTCAACTATCCCCGAAAAGTTGCACGTATCATCGCCCAGTTTCTTCTGGCGGAAGATCCGCAGCGCCATAATGCCGCCCCGGCGCTGGTAGAGGATTTTACCCGTTCCGGGTTGCGAGTTAACGAGGTGATGCGCCAGATCGCCACTTTTGTCAACTGTTTCGGCATGGCCTGGATGGCCGTTGATATGCCTTGCTTTTCCGGTGAACTGGATCTGGACCGCAAGGAGCGCGAGGGTATCCGACCCTATGCCAGAGCCTTGAAACCATGGGAGGTGGCAGATTGGGCATACGGTAATGACGGCAAGCTGGAGTGGGCGGTTATCGATGAGTTCACTCTGGACCGCGCTAATCCTTTTATCGAACCGGTGGAGGTCCACCGCCGTCGGTTGTGGACCCGTAACAGCTGGCAGCTTTTACGTATAGATGACGATGGCAGGGTTGTTGTGGAAAGCTCCGGAACCCATCAACTGGGTATGGTGCCGTTGATACGCTGTGAAGAAGCCGACGGGTTCGGTATGCATGCCAATCACTGGTATGAGGACGTGGTGCGGATCTCCGATGCGATTCTCAACGCCGAAAGCGAAGCGCAGATGAATATCATTAAACAGATGTTCGGTCTGCTGGTGGTTTCGGAGAGTTTCCGTTCTTCCGATTTTTCCTGCCGGACGAGCGGGGAAGAAGAGAAGTTCAGCCACGTTCTTGCCCGCTCCGCTGCCCTGTGGGAAAGTCCGGAGGAGAAGGGTATCACCCGATACATCTCCCCCGGCGGAACCAGTACCGAAGCGATTCGTAATGAAATAATCAATTTGAAAAAGGAACTGTTCGATGTGGTCGGTCTGGCGGTTCAGCGTGAATCCGGCGACGCGCAGACTGCCGAATCCAAGGCATGGGATCATTATAATGTCAGCCAGTTCCTCCTTTCGCGTGTTGATATGCTCGAACAGGTCGAGCTTCGAGCCTGGGAGATGATGCACGTTTGGGACCCCACTGTTCCTGTCCCCTCGATCAGCTACAACCGGGAATTCTCCATCGTTGACCTTAAAGACTCCATTGAGGCGTTGCTTAATCTCAATTCATTCGGCCATGCCGGAGAGTTTCGCCGCGAGGTATCCCGTGCCGCGGTCAAACTGCTCGAACGCATAAAAAAGATCACCCCTGAAACCAAGAACATCATTGAGCGGGAGATAGCCGCAGAAGCGTCTATCCCTGCCGCGAGTTGAGGAACACAGATCATGGAATATTTTTACAGCTGGCCGGAGGCCTTTGAATACTTGCGCGATCTTATCGACAGCAGACAGCCGGTATCCGGACGCGGTATCGTGGTGGAGAACACCCCGTCCGGCGCCCGTATCAACCAGGTGGATGTGCCCGTAGGCGGAAATCCGGGTTATATCGGCCCGTTTCAGGTGGGCGGACATATCACCGAAGACGGTGGAATATGTCTGACGGTAACAAGTCACGGCAATTCTTCTGCGGTATATTGCGGAAGCGTATTTTGCGGTGGCTCCCGGATTGATGTCCCGTTTTTCAAAACTGTTCCCTCCGGCGCAGGTTACATCCAACTTATTATCCGTAATACGGCGGCCGCTGGTAAGACTCCGGTCTATGCCGCTGAAATATTTTTGGATCCGTATATAAATCCGGAGTTTGATTCGGCCAGTAATATATGGACGAAAATCGTTATCATCGGTTCTTATAAGGTGAAGGAGCCTGAAAATGAGGGGGATAGTCCCGTTCTGTCAACAACTCAAATCTGGATGGACGGTAATATCATCGTAAGTGACCGGTGCGTGTGATCGCCGTAAAAAGTGTCAGGCGTAAAAAAAGTACCCTCCCGCCGGAGTATTGTCTTCGGCGGGAGGGCTGGTTTCCTGACCGTATCTCTATTCCTTTGTCAAGGACTTGAGCACTTTATCCCAGAACTCCTTTTTTTCATAGCCGATGTATTTATTCTTCTGTTCGCCGCCGACAAAGATGCGGACATCCGGGATGCCGCCGACTTCATACTTTTCGGCCAGCGCGGTGTTGTTGTCCACATTGACCTTGACGAACTTGACTTTGCCTTTCCATTCATCCGCCAGCTTACTCATTATAGGCAGCATCTTCTGGCATGGCGGGCACCAATCCGCATAGAAATCCACCAATACCGGTATTTCCGATTTCAGTACTTCCTGCTCGAATTGCTTTCCCGAGGTGATCGATATCAGGTTTTTCGAGGTTTCCGCCGCCTGAAGTGCCACTGTTCCCAGTGCCAGCGCCAGAAACAACCCCAGAGTCTTTCCGCGTACCGATACCGGACACAGTTCCGGCAGCATGTTTCCTGCGGCACGTGCGGCAAAGTACGCTACGACTGCCATGATTGTCAGATAATAGATCATAATAACATCCTCCTTTGAGTTTTTTCCTAGATAAATAAGGTGGTACCGCTTTCCTTCGCCAGTTGCGCAAACCTTGCGACCCCGGCGATCTCATCGACACCGTCATACAGCTCCGGCCGCTGCAAACCCATTACGTCCATAGCCATTTCACACGCGACAAATTTTACTCCTAGTGCTCTGGCTTCGGCGATAAGTTTGGACAGCGAACTTACATTCTTGCGGTTCATTACATGCTTCATCATGGCGGTTCCCATCCCCGCCATATGCATTTTTGACAACGCCAGATGTTCCGGTCCTTTGGGTAACATAAAGCCGAACATCCGGCTAAGCAGATCCTTTTTTACTGTCGGAGGATTGCCCTTGCGCAGGACGCTCAGTCCCCAGAAGGTAAAGAACATGCTTACTTTCGTCCCTGTTGCAGCCAGTCCGTTGGCAATGATGAACGCCGCCATTGCCTTGTCCAGATCGTTGCTGAACAATACGATTGCCGCCGAATCCGGATTTCCGCCGCCGCCGCGGACCATCGCCCGTCCTTTACGGACAACCGCTTCCAGTCCGTCAGCCGTTTCTTTGAGTTCCACCAGTTCGTTGCCGCTGGACGCCGTCCATGCCTCCAGGTCGGTACGGAACGCTCCTGACGCCAGTATCCGCAGTCTGCCGTTTTCCGGCAGTTGATCCATCTTTTGTTTGATGGTGACTACCGGGCCCGGGCACTGCATCGCCCGGACATCTACCTGTGCCTCCGGAGCTGAGCCGACTTCCACCCCGCCGGTGGGACCGCTGCAGGAGCAGTCGCATACCGGCGGAGTGCAGGTCGTAACCGGGGAGGGGTTGAATAATTTCCAGGTCATCATGCCACCGATCAGATTGGCGGTATTGAACCCGTTTTGACGCAGCAGCCTTTCCGCTACGTATCCGCGCAACCCGACCTTGCAGATGGTCACGATCAGCCGGTCTTTCGGCAATTGGCTGAGGCGGTTACGCAACTGCCCCAGCGGAATCAGATACGAGCCGGGGATTGCTTCTACTTCCGCTTCGGCCGGTTCGCGGACATCCAGCAGGAACGCGCCAGGAGGAATGGCGTCGCTGTATACCGGGATGGAATATTCCTGCCGGATGTTTTCCGCGATCATACCGGCGTAGTTGACCGGGTCTTTGGCGGAACCGTACGGGGGAGCGTACGCAAGTTCCAGCCGTGCCAGGTCCGCTACCTTCTGCAGTCCTGTTAAAGCCGTGGCGATGACATCAATACGTTTGTCAACGCCTTTTTCACCTACTATCTGTGCTCCGAGGATCGCACCGTCTTTCGCGAACAGTAATTTTATGTTCAGCGGTGCGAATCCCGGGTAATAACTCGCATTTGATGCCGGGTGCAGATAGACCTTCATATATTCTTTTTCCGCTGCCTTCAACCGGCGTTCCGTCCAGCCGGTGCTCGCCGCGGTCAGTTTTCCGATCTTGACCACGGACGTGCCGATCGAACCAGGGTAGGTACTGTCGATGCCGCAGATATTGTCGGCCGCAACCCTTCCCTGACGGTTGGCGGGTCCGGCCAGCGGTATCATCGTGGTTCCGCCAAATACCGGATCTTTGACCTCCACGACGTCGCCGACGGCATAGACATCGGCCGCCGAGGTACGCATCTGTGCGTCAACTATGATGCCGCCACGGTTGTTGACCTTGATCCCGGAATTTACGGCCAGCGTTGAATTGGGTTTTACTCCCACTGACATTATCACAAAATCCGCGGCGATGGTTTCTCCGTTGTCAAGCTCCGCGGTCAGGACGTTTTCCGCATCACGTTTCAATGCTTTGACGCCGTGCCCCAGACGCAGATCCACGCCCAGTCGCCGCAGTTCAGTTTGTACTGGTACTGCCATTTCGCGGTCAATCGTCGGCAATACCTGATCCAGCAGCTCGACCAGCGTCACTTCCATTCCCCGTTCACGCAGGTTTTCCGCGACCTCCAGGCCGATAAATCCGCCGCCGACAACTAACGCCTTTCTGGCTCCCTTCTCGATACGGCCGATAATTGCGTCCATATCCGGGATAGTCCAGAGCCGCATCACATCCGGATCGTCGCAGCCCGGAACCGGTGGTATTACCGGGCTGGAGCCGGTGGCGATGATGAGTTTATCATAATTTTCCTCGAAAACCCGGTCGTTATCCAGATCCTTCACCTCGATGACGTGGCGTTCAGGATGAATCGCCGTTACTTCATGGCGGATTAATACCTCTGCCCCGGTCCGCGCCTTGAACGCTTCCGGCGACATGACGATCAGGCTTTTGCGCTCCGGGATCACCTTGCCCAAATGATAGGGCAGGCCGCAGTTGGCGTATGAGGTGTAACCCCCGCGTTCGAATATCTTGATCTGAGCCGCTGCATCCAGCCGGGCCGCTCTTGCTGCCGCGCTTGCTCCGCCGGCTACTCCGCCTATGATTACCAGTTTCATCTATTCATCCTTCCGTTATGCGCTCAATGCTTCGAGCAACGTGTTTTTAAGCATTTCCTTCGATTGTACTCCGACGAACTGTTTCAGCACTTCTCCATCACGCATGATGAAGATCGATGGGATGGTCATGACCCCGAACCGCGCTGCCAGTGTTTCATTTTCGTCAACGTTCACTTTCGCGATCTTGAGTTGGCCTTCCATTTCTCCTGCCAGTGCGTCGATGATTGGTCCCATCATCCGGCATGGCCCGCACCACGGTGCCCAGAAATCCACCATCGATAGTCCATGGGAGGTTTCTTCGTCGAAATTCCTCGCATTCAATTCCAGCGTATTATTTGTACTCATGATTACTGCTCCTGGTTTTGGGTTTGTAACCTCTTTGCCCATAATGTTAGCCGGAATCGTGCCAAGTTGTCGATTGGTTTGCATAACAATCTAATAGACTGCTG
This sequence comes from Lentisphaerota bacterium, assembly GCA_003246475.1. Taxonomy (GTDB): domain Bacteria; phylum Verrucomicrobiota; class Lentisphaeria; order Victivallales; family SZUA-371; genus SZUA-371. The sequence continues at coordinate 2,249 of QKAL01000055.1, read as the reverse complement.
ATAATAAATATTGTTCCGCTTTTTTGCCGGTCCGATTGACAAAAAACGTAACGTCATGTAACGTTACATATGTGTTTTGTAACGTTACTAATCAGGGGGTATTGATGCCGAATGGAACATTTCTATTGCCTGCTGTCAGTCCAGAACTGATAATCGATACCATGGCTGAAGGTCTTGTTGTGCTCGACACCATGGCGGCGGTTTGTCTGTGGAACAAAGCTATGACCGAAATCACCGGGTTTTCTGCCGAAGAAATGCTCGGGCAGCCGATTTTCAAGCTTAAGGCGCCTGGCTGTACCAGCTCCGAGAAACTGGCGAAGCTGATTAGTGACAATCCGGCCAACCCCGGTTGCATTACCGGTTGCGAGTGCCGGATGCTGAGCAAGTCAGGCGAGGCCATACCCGTACTGGTTAACGCCAGGACGCTGCGTGATGCCGACCGGAACATTATCGGTATTCTTCAGACTATCACCGACTTCCGCCCGGTCGAGAAATTACGCCATGAAGTGGAGATGCTGCGACACCGGATTGATCCCGAAAACAACTTTGCCGGGATTATCGGCCATTCGCGCCCGATGCAGGAACTGTTCCGCCTCATTAATCTGGCGGCCGGGAGTGATGCCTCCGTCCTTGTTCTGGGTGAAAGCGGGACCGGAAAGGAGCTGGCGGCTGCCGCGATTCATCACCACAGTTGCCGTAAGGAAAAACCCTTTATCCGTGTCAATTGCGGCGCGCTGCCGGAATCTTTGCTGGAAAGTGAACTTTTCGGTCATGTCAAGGGGGCGTTTACCGGCGCGCACCGCGACCGCATCGGACGTTTTGAGGCTGCCGATGGCGGAACGATATTTCTCGACGAGATCGGCGAGATAACCCCGATGATGCAGGTCAAACTTCTGCGTGTTCTTCAGGAAGGAGAATTTGAGCGCGTTGGTGAAAATACCACCCGTAAAATCGATGTGCGCATAATTGCCGCCACCAACCTCAATCTGATGAGTGAAGTAAAAAGCGGGCGCTTTCGTGAAGACCTCTATTATCGGTTGCGGGTATTCCCGCTGACTATTCCCCCGTTGCGTTCCCGGACTGAAGACATTCCTGACCTGATCGAACACTTTTCCCGCAATCTGCAGGAGAAAACCGGTCGCAATATTCCCGGTATCCTTCCGGAAGCGCTGCACTGCTGTATGGATTACAACTGGCCGGGTAACGTGCGTGAGCTGCAAAATGCCGTCGAATATGCCTTTGTGGTGTGCCCGGAAAATGCTCTGATCGCCCCGGTGCATCTGCCGGACGAGATCCGGCATCCCCACCTTGAGCCGCATGGTGAGGCTGTTGCCGCCTGGGGGCATGTTCCGGTGCGTGGCTGCCGTGCCGATGCGATGAAGACCTTGTCCGATCCCGCCTTGCTGCAACAGTTGCTTCTGGATTCGTCGTGGAACAAAGCAGAGGCGGCGCGTCGTCTGGGGGTCAGCCGTACCCTGGTGTGGAAGTGGATGAAAAAGCACGACATGCCGCTGGAAAGGATACCATGAACTGTTGATCTTATGCCGGAGTTGACGGCGGTGTTGTGTCAGATGGCCTTTTATCGGTACAGAGATTGACGATGCCGATGATCGTCAGAACAAAAGCTGTAATCATTATCGGTATGGATAATATCGAAATCCCGGCAGAAAGGAAAAAGAACCAGGCAAAACCTGCTCCGCTGAACGCTCTTTCCCAGGAGAAAATGCGTTCTTCGAAATTTCCGCTTATGCTCAACAGGTACTTACCCGGTTTTTTTACCTCGAAATTGCCGACAGATGTCTGTTTTTGGCCGTTGACCTCTGAATTGGTAGAAATGGACGAAGTTTGTATGGGGATAACTTCTCCGTCGGCCTCCGATTTCAACGAAAAGACAATACCGTTGGGCAATTCTTTAGGCAGAGAATATGATTTCCCTTCATATACCGTACAGTATTTGTTTTCGAGAGAGTATGTTCCGGCTTTTTCCACATTCACTTCAATCGTACCTGGCGCCCGGAACACGGTACTGTTGCTGTTGCTGTTGTAAAGCAACGCTGGTATCAGTATGACGGCCATCGGAAGTATTATTGCGGCCATAAAAAGGACGCAGCCCCAGATAATTTTTTTTATTCCCCTGTGCATGACTCTGAAATCCTTCTTTTTGTTATAATAAATTACAGTAAATGTTCTCTTTGGTTTTTCAAATCTCAGTTCATGTTATTTGGGAAAATGCCGCCGGATTGCCCGGC
>QKAL01000079.1 GCA_003246475.1 Lentisphaerota bacterium | reverse complement strand
AAAAAGGTTCCGCAAGATATATTTCCTTCATACCGCCGCAGGGGACTGCTCAAATGGTGCTACGGTTTTGAAATATCATATTAAATATTCCGATGGATATGTTGATGTTGTTAAAATCAATTCGGGGCAGGAAATTGGTGACTGGTGGAGTCCTCGTGAGTTGACCAACGCACGGTTGGCCTTCCGGTTACCTACTGGTCCGGATCGGAAAGGGCATGGTGTCGGAGCGTATATTTCAGTATGGGAGAATAACAGATATGAACAGGTTGCGGTGAATAACGCAGCAACAGAGCAGCGTCCGTTGGCGGAAGTTGAGAGTATTGAAATTGAATCGACCGGTATAGACGGTGCTGTTGCCGTTATCGCAATTACTGGTGAAAATATTTAGAAAACAGGATTTTTGTTATGAAAAAGCATTATCGCCGCCTGGTTGTCGGGGCGACATATTACGGTTGCGGATTGGCCGCGACTGTTCCCGACGATACACTGGTGGTGGAACCATCGATTCTCGTTGGCAGCGATTTTTCGCTGAACTTCAATCCCGGTTATAACTGGGATTATCAACCGTCAAATCCGGAAGCCCGGAAATTTATGGATGAACTGGTCAGCCGTAATATATTGTCCGGACAACAGCTGCATCAGCCGGCAATGGTTCCGGTATTTAGTAAATGGTGTCTTGATCATAATCTTGATATCGCGCTTTCAACCCGCGTGTTGGAGCATGACGACAAACATGCGGTATTGTTTGACGCCGAAGGCAGGCACGATATCACTTTTGATGAATTTATTGACGCAACTTCACGTAGAGAAGCCAAGCGGATAACTGCGTCGCTGCATTCCGATGGACCTCAATGTGCCGGACAATATGATGGTTATAAGATTGTTGCCGGCCGTTTTAAACATGAAGCGTTCCTGTTAATGCCGATTCCGCTGGATACTCTCTGGCCCGATGCCAGAATGGCGTTGTTTAATATCTGGCAAACACGTCCGGAGAAACTGGCGCAATGTGAAATTGCCGCTGTTGGTTTACGTTTTGACTACAACAATTATCCGAATCCGGTAGTGGCTTTGGATCGCGGACTGAACGGAGGTGAATTATGCACTACGATGTAATTGTTGCCGGATTCGGTACCTCCGGAAGTATCGCGGCTGTTGCCGCCGCTCGTCAGGGTGTGAAAGTATTGGTGCTGGAGAAAGTGACTTATGGTGGAGGTACACATACCGGAGGACACATCTGCGGATATTTTGATGGAGAACCGGTCGGCCTTACCGCTGAACTGAACCGCAAGGTTGCTGAAATGATCGACGGCAGTGGATATCTTCACCCGGAAGCGCCGCAGGAAGTTAAGATCATTGTTTACGAACAGGAAGTCCTCAAAAACGGCGGTGAAATTGTCTATGAGGCATGTATTACTGATGTCATTATGGACGGCAACACCTTCAAAGGCGTGGTCTGGTATGACGATGCCGGAAGGCACGAAGTTACCGGCTCCGTGCTGATCGACGGAAGTGCCGACGCGGTATTCTGCAAGATGGCTGGATGTGAGCTAACCCGTGGACGTTCGTCTGACGGCCTGTTCCAGAATTTCACGAATTCCTCGGCGTATCTGTATCCCGATATGCATGTCTGGACCGCTAATCCCGATGCCGGGCGTATGGACCAGACCTGTGCCGATGAATTTTCGAAAGTGATGTTAGAAACTGCTACGATCCATCTGCGGGATCAATACAGCGATGAACCGCACCGGTTAATCAAGGCTTGTGACTTGCCGGGATTGCGTGAAGGTCCGAGAATTATTGCTGAAACTCCGCTTCGGGTGGAAGATTATTTTGCGGGAACTTGCGATTTGTCTGAACCGATCGCATGGACAAAAGTCTTTTTTGATAATCACCCCAAAGATACCCAGTTGGAAGACGAAATCTACCAGAAGTGGGTATGCACCGGCATGGGCAGTGAACGCGTCTGGCTGGGAATCCCGCGCGGTACGATTATTCCGAAAGGATACAACGGTATCCTTGTGGCCGGACGTCATCTTGGTGTGGATCATATCCTCGGCTTTCCGTTGCGTATGAATGGAGCATTGAGCAAGATAGGCGAAGCCGCTGGACTCATGGCGGCGCTTGCGGTAAAGAATCAATTCACCCCATTGGCTGTACCGTATGTCGAACTTGAAAAATTATTGCAGCCGGGATTATGTCCGCTTGATATGAACCGTGAATTTTTCAGTCTTGATGAAGCAGAAATTACAACCGGACTTGATTCGGATATTCCCGGGATGGCTATGTGGTCCGCATATCTCGGAAAACATAACGGATTGCTGAAGCAGATCATTGCCGATAACCAGCCGGAATCCAGACTGCACAGTCATGCGGTACTGACCTTGGCGATGTGCGGTGACCGTGATGCATTGCCGGAATTACGCAAGATGGTGGAAAAACGTGATCCGGCAACAACGCTTCAAAATCATCGTGGACATAAAATACCCAGAGGGTATGTGGCGGCATGTTTCCTTTCTCATTATCGCGATATCGAATCGATACCTTTGTTTGAGAACATCCTGCGTGAAACCGATATGGAACATAAGTTCCAGTATCATGGTTATGCCGTTGTCGCATTACTGAAGATCGGTGACGCTTTCCCCGAACAGCGCAAACTGGTTGTCGATATCCTGCGTCCGCTGGCTGAAGATGCGTCATGGTTCCTTGAATTCAGATTGCGGCCCGATTATATGAGCCGTCGTGATCCGTTATTCCGAATTCATATCGCGAAACATCTTGACGATTGGGGTATTTCTCATAATATCCCGGAAACCCTCAAGAACATCAAAATGACTGAAGACGAACGCCGTCTGGCAAGCCGCATGATAAAATCATGCGGCTTTGATAAGTAAATAAATCTCTGCCGTTACCAGTTTTCGGTGACGGCAGCGGTTTCCATTAAGTACATTGCGCGGTTGCCGGTATGGATGGTGTCCACTGTGAACAGGATGCCATCCTCCGACCAGCGTGGATGCAGGTCGCAACGAACATCAACTGGAGTACCCTTGGGTTGTTCATGACGGAAGCGGCCGATTACTTTGTAGTCTCCAGTGCTGACCTGGACCATAGCCAGTTGCTGTATGCCTTCAACCGGATAGGTATCCGCCAGCATCCATTGTCCGTCCGGCGAGAATACAAGGTGTCCCATCGGTCCCATTCCTTTGCTGATCAACTGGGCCTGCAGTGGCATTTTTCGTTCATCGAATACCACATAGTCGGAGCCGGTGCCGCGCCAGTTGGCGTCCAGCAGGACCTCATAGGGAGTGCGTCCCCAAATCTGATGGGAGATCATGTTGTTCCAGTAGAAGTGCGGCAGCGGGCACGACATGTCCTTTCCATCCAAACCTACTGTATACATGTGAGTCTTCCAGGGGATGAAAGTGTTTGTATCGGTGCTCTGACGGTAAAGGAACAGCAGCCGGGTGGAGTCGCAGTTGAAAATAGCGTGATTCAGCCACCAGTACATATCTTCAAGCTCATATGGCATTGGATGCAGAGCCGCGATTTCACGATAGCTGCATAACAGACGGCTCTTACCGCTGTGCATGTCCATCAGGAAAATACCGTCGTTATCCAGGTCCGGGTGCATGGCATTCGGGACTGGAACATCCGCATAGGAATAACCTCGGCGCGGGATTCTTGAGAAATTCAGCGATACGCCCCAGCGTCCGTCCGGAGACATTGCGTAGACCGGCATGTCGTATTGACCAACAACACCTTTATCCAGTTCATATATTTTTGCGAAAAGTTTTCCGCTTTCAGGGTCAAAATCATTATATATAAAGCAATTCGGACGATGTTTCAGCCAGAGGGTCATTGACCCCTGCTGATGGCACCATGCCCGGGTTTCGGTTAGCTTTACAAAGCCTTTGCCATCACGAGCCACGTAACCGATTTCGGCAGTTTCGCCTGGAACCGGCAAACGTTCACACTGTCCAACGCGCAAGGCCAGATGCTTAGAGTTGTCGGCGTTCCATGCGCAGCGGTCGTAGTAACCGAAATAGCAGTGTTCCGTTCCGGGGGTCAGGCATTGCCAGTTGTATTCTTCTGAGATTTTCATTCCTCGTTGTATCCTCTGAATATTTCTTTGACGGTATTGTAAGCCATTTTGGGACGGCGGTATTCGTCGAGTGTGCCTTTGTTGTTGAATGCGCGGGGACGGCCCAGGGCACCGGCGCCGCGATAGGTACGGCAGTCACAGAACTGCCAGAGGGCTACTCCGGTAAT
>QKAL01000086.1 GCA_003246475.1 Lentisphaerota bacterium | reverse complement strand
TGACATATACTTTGTCCGATTCTTTGTTGCCGGTAAAGAAAGCTTTGTCAGCATTGATAACTACAACAAACTTGCCGGTATCTACAAAGGGAGTATAAGTCGGCTCATCTTTGCCGCGGAGGGCGTTGGCAATCATAACCGCCAGGCGGCCAATCGGTGCTTCGGTAGCATCGACAACGGCCCACTTGCGTTCGATTTCACCATTTTTCGCAAGAAAAGTCTTCATAAGTTATATCTCGTTTTCGTCGTTTATACTCTTTAAACCAATAACACTACAAAACACTACAAAAAAAACACATGGATTGATGATCGGGTCAATTCAAGACGGATAATCTACGCCGCTTCACGTTTTTTTCAAGCTGCAGTTTTCTTTTTTTTGTAAAAAAACCTATTTCTTCCCCCGAAAGGGCTGGTAGCGGAGTCAATAGGCGCCGTCACCTTTGAATACGGCCGGGATGGTTGAGATGATTATGCGCAAGTCCAGCAGTAAAGACCAGTTGCGTATGTACCATAGATCCCACTTCACCCATTCGGAAAAGGCCAGATTGGAACGGCCTCGAATCTGCGGCAGTCCGGTCAGTCCAGGACGAACGGACAGGCGGACCATCTGTTCGTGCCGGTACTTGATTACTTCACTCATCAAAGGTGGACGCGGCCCGACAATGCTCATGTCGCCTTTCAACACATTGAAAAGCTGTGGCAGTTCGTCAAGACTGTATTTGCGGAGGAAGCGGCCAACCGGCGTTATGCGCGGATCGTTTTTCATTTTAAAAATCACCCCGTCCCTGACCTCATTGGAATCTTCAAGCGTCGCCTTCAGCGCCTCGGCATTGACAACCATGGAACGGAATTTGTAGAAATTGAATTCCAGTCCTTTAATACCGACGCGTTTCTGGACGAAAACCGCCGGACCGCGACTGGACAGGCGAATCAGGAGAAAAATAAGGATGAAAACCGGGCTGAGAGCTATAAGCGCCAGTACTGACAGGACGATATCAAAAAAGCGTTTAGCCGCAGAGTCCAGAGGCGTGAACCCTTTGAACTGGTAGTACATGACGGGGATTTCATCGAATTGTTCCATTCCCATCAGCGGCGGCATATCTTCCAGCGACTCGGGAACTACGCCGATCCCCAGCCCCATGTCCATCGCCTTGCCGATCAAGACCGGATCCGTATTGGTTCCGTCCTTCGGCATAATCACAATACTCTCAACAAATCTGGTATTGCATACTTCATCGAAATCTGAAAAAAGTCCCTGGCAGGGGACCAATGCGGTACGTGTGTCATTCGCGTCCCCGATATATCCAACCAGATTAATCCCGAGCTGGGGAGACAGGCGTATCTTATTGATATATTTATCGGTCTGGTTGTTCCAGCCGACAATCAATACGTTGATATTCTTATAGCCGCGCGAGATCATCCGTCGCAGAATGCGCCGCTTGACAATACGCCAGCCGCCCAGGGCAAAAAACAGCAACAGAAATTCATAACCGAACACCAGCCGGGAAAAATAGTCAAAACGAATCAGGAAGACCGCTGTTCCGGAAAATGCGCAGGCAATCAGTAGACCCAGCAGCACGCGGGACAATTCGTAAAGGTAGTCCCAGGAACGGGTGGTGGAATAGAGCCGCAGTGATGAAAACGCAATGGTAATAACTATAATCTGAATCGCAAAGATCAACAAATAATCAAGAAAAAAGGGAAACTTCCACGGCGGCAGAATATTAATTCCATTGTAATAGAAAAAATAGGGAATGAAGCTGCAGATGATGAAAAGCACCACATCCGCCAGGATATAAAATTTTTTCGGCAGAGTAGTAGATTTACTCATATTCTACTCCACCGGTGTCTCGATTTTTTCGTAGAGCAGGACCGTATCTTTCTTAATGCGGGAGGAGTAGCGGGATACAAAGGGGAATCCCCCGAGAGCAGTGCGACAGGCGGTAACAAATTCATCCGGACTGGAAACCCTTACACAGAGAAAGATGCGCCGCCCTGCATTGGCCGGATCCGCCATTACAGCTTTAAATTCCTTTAAAAACATCTCATGATTGCGGCTGAATTTGCTGACGCCGCGATTCTCTACTTTTAGATCGCCCATGAAAACAATTCTTCCGCCATCGGCGGTGGCATCGATCATCAGTGCCCCATCCCCGGCGTGTGACTTCAGATAATCCGCTATCTCATGGACATATGGCTTGCGATCGGGGGGATTGAGAGCCTTCCCCAAGCTGATTGCCGAAATTACGATGAGGCAGAACCAAACCACCGTCTGCTCCCTGACTTTTATATTTTTCCAAGCCAATAGCCGAACCAGCCAACGACTTAATACGGGGATCCCCGCTACCGCTGGAACGGTAAATAACAACGGTAGAATCATGATATAACGGTCGGAAATCCCGCCGCCGTTATAAAAACAAAACAGTGTGCGCCATCCCAAAAAAACTCCTGCGGTAATGATAAAAAACTGCAATGCTGCGTTCTTTTTGAATGATTTCAGTCCAAACATGGCAGCAACAAGCAGGATCGGCAGGATGGCAAAAGACACATCCAGCAAATTACCTATATATGCAAGCAATATCTTGATAATAATCACGTTATAACCACCACATCAATGTTGCTGTTTTTCCTTGTATTCCCCGGCAAAGTCCCCGACGGTAATTTTGTGATACATGCTGGACATCCACTCCTGATTATATATTCCCCAAGTGCAGTCGGTGTTTTTCTGCAAATAGATCTGAACCGGCAGCAAACACACCAGAAACACCGTTATAATAATCACCCCGGCGCGACATAAATACCACAATTCTTTCCACATGTGGGCTCTCTCCCGCCACAGCGACCAGCAGCTCCAGCCGCAGAAGACAAGAATCAGTTCCGTCCCCTCTTTGCGGAATAATGATGCCAGCACAGCAAAAAGCGAAAAGAGAAACCAGTAACGCATCTGACGTTTTTCCACCGCCAGAACGCCGCAGACTATCGCCCAGAGCACCATGCTCACATAAGGTATATCGCGCATGACCAGCGCACTGAGACGCAAAGTAAAAGGATGAACCGCACCCAGTATTGCTGCCCACAATGCATAACGGGGGTCTTCAAACAACAAACGGCAGATGACATAGAGAGCCAATGAAATCGATGCCCCGGCAAGCAGATTGACCCACAAGCCGACGTTCAGGCTGCCAATGCCTGTCATTTCACCCAGCGCCATCAGCGCCGGCAGCATGGGTGGAGCTGAATAGTAGAGGTCATGGGAACGCGAATAGGCGGACTGAACGCCTTCGGTTGCCCAGAGTTTGCCCATCTGAAGGTAGCCCAGCGTATCACGCTCAAGGAGTTCACTTTCGAAATAGCGAAACCAGCGGAACAGCAACGCCAGAGCGACAACCCCCCATAACCAGATCGCAGTCTTATATTTTGTATATATTTCTTTCATTACTTAAGTCTTTGCTTCGATCTGTGCCTGAGGCACAACAGAGTGTCCATCATACATGCGCCGGCGATTTCTATTTACGGCGTACCCCTCAAATTACAAAGAATACATCTTCATTGAAAAAAATCAAATAAGGAACGTTCTTTTCGTAAAATCTGCAATGTACGGAGTCCCGCCCGGGCCAAAATTTTTGCGGGCAGGGGTTTACCGATGGCGTTGAGCACATCTTCGAGTCGGGATTCTCGTTTTCGGGAGGAAAAATCTATGTTAAGTCCCTCTTTTTCGGCATATCTTATTGCGCCCAGAGTCCACCGTCCTTTCCGCACGGCGGTTCCGCCGCAGTAGGCTATACCATCCTTTTCAGAAAAGACCGAGACCACACCGTCACCGATACCGGAAGCGCGCTCCCGGCCATAGCGCTCAAAATCCCAGCCGCTTTCACCGTCAAACAGCAGAGAGGAGAGGAACTCCCGGTCCCACAACGCAACCTGGAGGCATATCCGGTATTTTTCATCTGACGGACATATTCCCAGTTCCACGTGGTCGGGGACGGCAATGCCTGGCGGGGGGCTTGGGTTTAAGCGTAGATACTGCCATTTCCGTTCTGACATCAATCGGAGGTATGACTCCATAACCGGAGTGTCGACTTTTCGCGTCAACCAGTAATCCTCCTGAAGATAGAGGACATAACGAGTACGGATTTGCCGCAACGCGGCGATCATATTTCCGGCCCAACCGCGGTCTTCACCGAGCGGAAGTGCCCGAACGCGCCGGAACTCCGGCATCTTGCTGCCGGTCAGGAGTACAATCGGCCAGGGGCAATCCGGCCAGTATTTTTCCATCCCATAGTCAAAAACCTCCCAGCAATCCGCGAAGCCGTCAAAGGAGCTGACCAGCACCGTACAATCATATAACATCGTTTCAGGCATTAACGCACACCATTCATATCAAAATTATTTTTTTCCCAGCCGCCGCCGTAATGCACATTTTCCCATCAGAAAGCAATATACCGGAATAGTTTTGGCATAACGCATAAACATTTTCGGCCCGCCGGTTAAGGCACGGAATAACCATTCCATGCCGATCCGCCGTATCCATGCCGGAGCCCAGCGGCGGTTGGCGGTATGAAAATCGAACGCCGCCCCTACGCCCATCAACAACGGAGCATCCAGAAGGGGTGCAAACTCCTCCATCCACTTCTCCTGTTTCGGCGCCCCCAGTCCGACCCAGACAACATCCGCGCCGCTGGCATTAATCATGTCGGCCACCTGTTTTTTTTCTACATCCGCGAGCGGACGGAACGGCGGGCAATGAGTCCCGACTATCTTAATCCCGGGAAACTTCTCTTCAAAACGACATTTCAACGTTTCCGCCACCCCATCTCCGCCGCCATAGAAAAAATGTTTATAACCTTTGTCCACGCCATGTGCACAGTACCGTAGCATTATCACCGGACCGGGCATCCGTTCGTGAAAGCGGAATCCGCACATCCGTGCCCCCAACGTGATCCCGACTCCATCCGGCAAAACATAGTCGGCTTGGTTCAGTGCCGCGGCGACATCCGTTTCTCGGACTGCCCGGGTCCAGAGATGGGCCTCGCAAAAGCAGACATAAGTCTTTTGACGTTCGGAAATACAATCATCCCACTCGCGGATCAGGTTATCACATTCGATGAGAGAAAAGCCGATCCCGCCCAGATCAATATGACGATGCTTCATTACAATAACAACCGGTTATAGACTTCAAGTAACTTATTACCATAAACTTCTGCCGAATAACAAGCCCGGTAAACGGCATGACCTTCCTTGCCGAAAGTATCACACAATACCTCATTTGCAATGAGCGTTGTGATTTTTTTCGCCAAATCAGCCGCATCCCCGGCGCGAAACAACAGCCCGGTTTTTCCATCACGAACGATTTCCGGGAACCCGCCCAAGGCGGGAACGATCAGCGGTTTTCTTAAACACATCAGCTCCGGGAGAACCGTGGGGAAACCCTCATACCACACGCTGGCCATGATGGCAAGACGGCAGCAGCCATAAAAAGTGATCAGCTCCTCTTTGGAAAGCATGCCGCAGAATTCAACATTTGGCGACGCCTTTTCCCGATAAAGCTCGGCTCCCGGTCCGGCCAGACGAAATTTGACATGTGGAAGACGCGCTGCTGCGTCCAGAATGACGTCGATTCCCTTCTCGGGGCAAAGGCGCCCGGCATATGCAACATACGGCACCATGTCATGCTCGCGCGACGGATGAAACTCAATTTCCCGCGTCATATTCGGGAGGACAACGATCCGTTGTTCCGGCAGACCGTATTCTTTCAGCTTTCTCTTCTGAAATTCGGTCAGCGCCAGAAAAACATCGACGTTATCGTGATAGAGGCGCAGTACTCTGGCGCTCCAGTTACGCAAGGCATATCCCAGCGTCTTAAACCGGCTGTTCTGGCAGTTGTGGATAATGCTACGCCATTCCCGGCCCCCGGCACACTCCTCGCAGATCATGCCGTGCCGATAGAAAACCCCGCCGGGACACGCCAGGCGATAATTGTGCAACGTCATCACCACCGGGATTCCCAGCTTCCGGCATATCGGCAGAATCGAGGGGGAAATCAGCGGATAGAGGTTGTGGACGTGGACAATGTCGGGTTTTTCTGCAAGCAGGAACGCCCGAAAATCCTTTTTTATAAATGGATTATAGATGCCTTGCGTAAAAGCTTTGAGTTTGCCGAAACGCATTTGGGGAATGTCGGCGCTGCGGCGGATGAAACGACACACCAGCTGTCCGCGTTCTTCGAGAACCCGACACATGTCGGCAACCACCGCCTCTTCGCCGCTAAACTGTTTGTATTCGTTATGAACGACGGCGATTTTCATTTTCGTTTCTCCAGCAGTTCAGCATAGATGGCATCTAGTTGCTCCATTTTCTTTTCCCAGCTGAAGTCTCCAGCCCGTTTAAGCGCACCTTGAGCCAGCCGTTGTCGCTCGGCTTCGTTTTCATACAGGAAAATAATCTTTTCCGCCAACTTGTGCCTGACTTCTTCCCGACTGATGGCGGGGATCTTGAAACCGCACTCATCATTCACCACTTCACTGAAACCGAAGAGATCCAGGCAGATGATCGGCAAACCCGAGGACAGAGCTTCCATGGTAACTGTAGCTGTGAGATCATACAGACTGGTTATGCAGAAAACATGACCAGAACGCATGATTTCCAAAGCGTGGTCGCGAGTCACCCAGCCGTGCCAGTTGCAATGAGCATCAATCCCCAAACGTTCCGCCAATTGCCGCCATTTTCCTGTTTTCGATCCTTCTCCAATGATCTCCAGCCGGATATCCGCCTGCTTACATGCCTCCGGCAATGCCTCCAGCAACAGATTCAGCGCCTTGCGGGGAATATGCAACCCGCTCCAGACCAATCTCAACGGTTCATCGGAGCGCCGCACGGCAAATTCATTCAGCGGCGAGGGGGCTCCGACTTCACAGATAACCCGGCTGTCCTTCTTCCAAAGTTCCAGTGCCCGTTTTCGCGAAAAAGGTGTCGCGGCAATCAATGCGGAGTTCGCCCTTCGAGCCGCCAGCCGTGGCCGCCGCAATAGACGTTGATGTATCAGGTTGATGATGTTGCGCGTCGCATGATATAATCCGCCGTACTGTCCCATAGCCGGGAGCAGCCGCCACGGAGTATTGTCCAAACCGCCGATCGGCCCCCAGACAAACGGCAGTTTCTTGAGCTTCCAGAGATAGCCTGGTTCGCGGAATCCGACCATGTTGAGTTGATGGCATACGTCGAAATCCACCTCCCGGCTAAGTTCCAGCGCCAAGTGGTAAGCATTTATCTGCCACCGGCGGTAAAACCAGTAATAAGACGGTGGCCAGATCTTGCGCAAAAGGTCATGATGAGTGCGCGGAACGAAATAAAAATGTAGATTTTTGAACAATACCGGGTCTTCGGCTTTTTTACGTGCAATATCGGCCTCGAACTCATATTTCTCGGTAATGACCCAGACCTGATGGCGTTGTGCGAGGTGAGAGACGAACCCCCACCCCATACCCGGTTCCGAACCGTGATAGGGGCTGCAGGCATAAGCGGAAACCAGAATTTTCAATTGTTTCGGCTCAGTTGTCGCCATTATTACCCTCGTTATGACCCAAACTCAGGTAGCAATATGCCTTGCCGCCGTCAAAAAACAACTCTCCGCGATGTTTTTTAGGGAGAAAAACACACACTTACTTTGCTTTAGCACATTATTTAAGATATATTTTCGGAATATAAAAACCGGGAGTATATTTTTGCGGATCTCGACGATATTCGGTCAACTTAAAGATTTAAAGAACCACCTTGGGGTGCGCCGTTACGCCGCCAATACCTTCTGGGTGTTTATCGAAAACATCCTGCGGATGATTGCGGGATTGCTGGTTGGCATCTGGGTTGCCCGATACCTCGGTCCGGACAAGTTCGGGACTTTCAGTTACGCGCTGGCTTTCACATCCATTTTTGGCGGTCTGGCCAAGCTTGGGCTGGACAGTATCATCGTACGGGATCTGCTGAAGCATCCCGAGCGCAGGGATATCTGCCTGGGGACGGCGTTTCGCCTGAAACTGGCGGGAGCGTTTCTGATGCTGGCGGTGATTGCTGTCTGCCAGTTGCCGGCGGGAAACGACTTCACTACCAATTTATATATCATGATTATCGCTTCCGGGATCATTTTTCAAAGTTTCGAAGTGATAGACTTTTATTTTCAGTCGCAAGTCCTGTCCAAATTCGTTTCGATCTGTAAAATCATTCAGCTGTGTTTGTCCTCTGCAGTGAAGGTCTATCTGGTTCTTTCCGGCGCAGAGTTGTTCTGGTTCGTCCTGATTGCCGGAGCGGACCAGGCGATGTTGGCAATTTCACTGTCGATTGCCTACAAGCTTAAAAAACAGGACGGGTTTCTGCGTTGCTTTGACTGGGCTCTTGCCCGTCAGATGTTGAGTGACGGCTGGCCGTTGATTCTGTCGATCATAGGGACTGCGCTGTTATACCGTATTGACCAGCTTATAATCAAGCAGATGATGGGGGTTGATGCGGTGGGTCTTTACGCTGCCGCTGTCAAATTGGCGGAGATATGGTTTTTCATCCCGACGATCATTACTGGTTCGCTGTTTCCGGCAATCGTCAATGCGAAAAACCGCAGTCAGGAACTTTGCGACAACCGGTTTATGCGTCTTTATTCACTGCTGATCTGGCTGGCCATCGCCATTTCCGTATTCATGACTTTTACCGGTCACTGGGTGATAACAATGCTTTACGGCGCCAAGTACGCTTCTTCGGCCAACACCCTGATCATCTTATCCTGGACCAGCGTATTCATCTTTCTCGGTAATGCCAGTAAAAAATGGTTTATTGTCGAAAATTTGCAGCGACTGCTCCTGTACCGCATCTTCGGCGGAGTCATACTGAACGTCATTTTAAATCTGGTTCTCATTCCGCGATATGGAATTGAAGGGGCGGCTATGGCTACATTGATTTCTTACGGTTACACCTTTTACTTTTCATATATTTTCAATCCGCGACTGCGCGGACTTTTCTTTCTCACAACTAAAAGTTTCAGTCCAAAATACATTTTCAAGGGATTATCATGCGAATAGAAAAAACACAGATCTCATATCTGCAGAAGAGAAAACGCGACGATGTCGGTGAGATTTTTGAGTGGCAGGGGAAAATCCTGCGGGGGATTTTCCCTCAAACCGAAGAAATGGTCCGCGAATTTTTTACCTCGGGATTTGTCGATGAACTGGTAAAAAAAGATCTGTTCCCCCCCAGCCGGATATCCGAATACACCTGCGAGGGGTATGGCATGATTGTTGAACACCAGTGCATCTGGCCGGTGATATACCCTCAGGAATGGACTTTTTCCATGTTGCAGGACAGTGCACTGGCGGTACTGAACGTCGCCATGATTGCCCGTCGTTATGGGTACAATATGAAGGACTGCCATGGGTTCAACATCCTTTTTGAGCACAATAAACCTAAATTTATCGATCTCGGGAGTTTCCACCGTAACAAACCGGGCTGTACCGGCTGGGAGCCTTTTACCGAATTCATGCGGTTCTACTATTATCCGTTGTTCTACTGGAAAGACGGAATGGAATATTTTTCCAAGTTGAGCATTTTCTCCGCCAACCTCACTCCCCACGCGGAATTTTTCGTCTATTGTCACCGTTGGATGAGATGGTTGAAGCGACCGCTGATGGAAAAATTGATCAAGCTCCGCTTTCTTCCCGCAGACATCGCCTGTGTCGGCAACGAGACGCTCCAGCGGAAACTCACCGGCAAACCCCGTCCTGTCGCAGCCGCTTTCATGGCAGTGAAAAAACTTATTGACATCATGCCCTTCACCGCCAGTCAGAACCTGGCCCGCTGGCAGAGAAAAATCCGCGCTATGAAGCGCCGCGAAACTGCGACCATGTGGAAAAACTACCATAACGACATTTCCCGCAAGAAAGAGCGTTTTGAGTCTATTATCAAATATGTCAACGAACTATGCCCAGACGCTCAAACCGCTATTGACATTGCCGGGAATCAGGGGGCTTTTTCGTTGATAGTTTTAAAGGAAACCGGCATCAGACAGGTGATTTGCCAGGACCTTGACGAACAGGCGGCGGACGCCGGATACCGCATGAATCGGGGCGTCGAGGAAAACATCAGTTTTGTCAATTATAACGCGATCGCCCCGATCGTCAAGACAACACACCCCCTGCCCAGCGAAAGATTCCAAGCCGACCTGGTCTTCACTCTGGCGTTGCTGCACCATCTGATATTAACCCAGGGATTCAGCCTCGAAGACATTCTTGGTGAAATCGGCAGATACACCAGGAAATACATCTGCATGGAGTTCATGCCCAAAGGCCTGTGGACCTATGGTTCCGAAGTTAAAGTCCCTGAATGGTATACGGTGGATTGGTTCAGGGAGGAATTTACCAAACACTTTGACATTATGAAAGAAGAACAGATAGCGGACAATTATATAGTCTTTATCGGCAAAAAGAGGGGAATGTGATGAGTTCCTGTACCAACGTCTGGAATGCGATTGTCAAAGAAACTGTCGCCGCGCAGGAAAGCGAAGGCGAACAGCGTGGCATGGTCAGGAATTTTCTTCTTAAGGGTTATTATCAGCGGGAAACCGCTTTCGCTGCGAAAATTTTCGCCGCAGAGTATCGACGCAACGGTAATCCTGAATATCGACAGCGCGCGGAATCCGCCCTTGCCGCCATCAGTACGCTTCTTGGCGCGAGAAAAATCGAAGAGGGAATCGATGAACCTGTCTGGACACCGCGCGGCATCGTCCAGCGCCGTGGAAGCATTCCCGCCACCATTCTGCTGCTGGAAGCGGCGATGGACGCGGCTGGTATGCTGGAACAGGAGTTCCATTTCAATGTCCTTCCGCTGGTGGATTACCTCCAGAAATGTTATCTTGGCAAAGGCCGTTTTTATCACGATGCGATTACGTCCGCCCCCGGTAACTATCCGCATGTCATTAATACTACGGCCATGTCATACTACTTTCTGGAATCCGTCAGGCCGCGGGTTGCCGACCACCGGTTCATTTCTTCCGAACTTCCGGTTATCCGTAAGACGTTGCTTGATTCGATGCGCGGAGATGGTTTTTTCCCATATAACGAACCTTCATTTCTGCAACGTACGGTATATTCCTTTTCACGTTTCATTCCCGCTACGGCAATCAAGCTTTTCAATCTTGTCGCCGGCGATGCATCAATTTTCTTCGGCGATGGTCTGCACCATCTCATCGCGGTCTATTATTATTGCAAAGGGCGCCGCCAGACGGATACAGCATTGACGGCAAGGGAAAGGAAGAAGATTATTGCCGCCTGGACTTTTATTCGCCAACATCTAAAAAAGAACGGAGAGGGTATCATCCGCTTCGATTTTTCCTGGGAGCCAAAACCCCGAGGCTATCGTCACTGTAACTTTATCGACACAACCACCTGTTTTTATATCCTTGGTCTGCTCGAGTATCTCGTCCACTTCCAGATTATCGACACGGCGGAGGCAAAACGGTTGCGCGAAGGATTGCTCCGTCACATTGAAACCGTGTTGCTGCGTGCTTCGGGAGAAGTTCCCTGTATCGCTCCATATGATGGGCCGCTGGATATTCAGGAAAAGATTATGCCGCGTCCGGCAGAATCGATATTTCATAAGGGCGCTGTAATGGCGGATATTATCATTCATACATTTGGAGAGGAAATTGTCCCCTGAAATCAATATCGTGACTGCCAATAACTGGTGCTGCAGTTGTGGAGCCTGTAAAGCCGTCTGCCCGGTCGCGGCAATATCATTCGTCGAAACCGGAGCCGGCAGATGGTTGCCGCAGGTGGACATGTTACGATGTACGTCCTGCCGCCGGTGCGAACAGGCCTGCCCGGCGCTGGATCGCCATGGTGCCATAAAAGAGGCTCTGGAACATGTTCCCGCGCTGGAGGATTCCGAAGATATCGCAGTGTATGCTGGCAAAGCCTCCGATCCCGATATTTACAAGTGCGGACAGAGTGGCGGCATGGTTACGGCGACGCTGAGGGTATTATTCCGACAACGAAAGATCACGCATGCATTGGTTGTGGATATGCCGCCGGGAATCCATCCCCGACCGCGTGCCATCATCCTGGACGAAACCGCACGACTGCCCCAGAAATCAATTTATGCACCAGTAGACCTATTGTCGCTCCTTGCTGAATTACCCGCAGATGTGAATGGTATTGCTCTGGTCGGACTTCCCTGTCACTTTGAAGGATTGACCTCACTGCTGACGGCAGAATCCAATCTTTCAGGTAAAATTAAATATCGACTGGGACTGCTCTGTGACGGAGTGCTGGGGCGAAGCGCCATTGATTTTTTTTCTTACCCGCCGCCTTCCACGGACTTTTCTTTGACCTATAAGAACAAATTTTACCCGGACTACCGTAATGCTGCCGTAACGGTTTCCGACGGTGACAAGATTATCCGAACCGTTCCGGCCGCAGCCAGGATGAAGTTAAAAAAACTGCTCACTCCGCCGCGCTGCCTCATCTGTGCCAATAAGATGAACCTGTTTGCCGACGTGGTCTTTGGCGATCCCTGGGGGATTGACGGCATCGACATGGAACATGGCGAGTCTCTCATTCTTATCAGAAACGCCATGGGACAGGAAATCGTTGATATGATACGACAGGAACAGTGTGCCACATTACGCAGTGTCAGTGCCTCCGAAGCCTGGCAGGGACAGCAGATGGATACACGGATCCGGCGCTGGAACAGTTCATGTGAAGCATATCGCCGCGCCGGATTCGGGGAAATACCGGCATGGAGCAGAATAAATAAACGCCTCGATCTGCCTGCCGAAGCCCCAGAAATCCGAGCGATATCGGAACAGATCTCAATGTTTATGCAATTGGAGAAAATGCGCCAGACAGAGGTTGTCCCCCGTCTGTTGCGGCTGATGTACCGCGGCGAATGGACAGAGAAAATCCTGAGACGGGTCAAAAAGATTTACCGTAAATTAAAGGGAACATCATGTTAATTGAGATTAAGGGAACAGGAAGCCATAATAAAGGCGCAGAGATGATGCTTCTGACGATTCTGCAGGAACTTCGACGCCGAATGCCCGATGCGAAGTACACCGTGGCACCGGAATATGGCGTTTGCGAATACGGTTTTTATTCCCGGCTCCAGTTATATCCCAAAGCTTGGTTGCAGTACCGCAACATTCAATTTGCCCCATTGGCCGGACTCATTCCTGCAAGGGTGCGCAAAGCCTTTGGTCTGGTTCTTGATCGCGAAACAGATGCCGTTCTGGATGCCTCCGGATTCGCCTATAGCGACCAATGGGGAACACGGCCGACCCAGCTGATGGCCGGTTATGTGGAATCATGGCGTAAACAGGGGAAAAAGATCATACTCCTGCCCCAGGCTTTCGGTCCGTTTAAGTCTGATGCCAACGTCCGCAACATGCGGCGGATCATCACCGCATCGAATCTGATCTATGCCCGCGACCAGATATCGCTGCAGGCATTGAAAGCCATTGCCCCCGGTCAGGAAAAGATACATCTCGCGCCCGACTTCACCGTTCTATTCGAAGGTGTCGTTCCGGAATATTACAACCGGGAGAAGCACCGGATATGTATTGTTCCCAACACCCGGATGTTGGATAAAACCGGATCGGCTGGAGATTATATCGCCTTGATCCGCAAAGGTATAACCTATTTTCAAGATCACGGCATGACTCCGTTTTTCCTCATTCATGGAGGGGAAGAAGATTTGCGCTTGGCCGATGAGATCAACCGGCAGCTTTCTTCGACTATTGAGATTGTCAACGAGAGTGACCCATATTTGATTAAAGGAATGATAAAATCAGCAGCCGGAGTTTTCGGATCACGTTTCCACAGCCTCGCCAGTGCCCTGTATTCCGGTACCGTTGCGATCGGAACCGGATGGAGTCATAAATACGAACAGCTGTTCAAGGGGTTTTCTTTTGCCGATGGCCTTCTTGATTTAAAAACCGATGATGATGTGCTTTATCGCCGCCTCGACCTTATTGTCAAGCCGGAACTCCGGGATGCCGCCAGCCGGAAACTTTCGGATTTCTCCGCACCGTTACGGCAGGAAGCCACATTGATGTTTGATGAAATCTGCAGGACGTTGACCGAAAAATGAAAATTCTGCATGTAGTCGCCGGAAATCTTAATGAGGGTGCAGCCCGGGGAGCCTACTGGCTTCACCGGGGACTGATTGAACTTGGCATTGAATCCAAAATTCTGACCTCGGCCGAGGATAATTGCGGCGACCCCGATGTTACCAGTATTATAAGCAGTCCCGCGCAGAGATTGATAAGCCGGATACGTTCGCGTCTTGATTGCTGGCCGCGCTTTTTATATCCCCCCTGCCGTGAACGCCTTTTCAGTACGTCAATGTTCGGGTATAACTTTACCTGCCATCCCCTTTACGAATGGGCGGACATCATTCACCTTCACTGGATCAACGCCGGGATGGTCAACATCCGTGACCTTGCCGGAATCCGCAAGCCGGTAGTCTGGACGATCCGCGACATGTGGCCGATGACCGGAGGATGTCATTACTCGCTTAACTGCAATCGTTATAAGTCCGGTTGTGGAAATTGTCCGATGCTCGGCGGCAACCATCATCGCGACCTGAGCAGTTTTCTGCTCAACCGTAAAAGAAGAAATTACCCGCATCACATGCGGATTGTAGGAATAAGTACCTGGCTGAGTGAACTGGCGCGCGAGTCACAGATCTTTCGCGATTTCAACATCAGGACGCTGTCAAACAATATCGACTGTCAGGCTTTCTTTCCCAGTAACAAAAGAGAAGAGGCTGAGATGTTGGGTTTGAACACAGAGAAAAGAGTCATCCTCACCGGAGCGCTATCTCCTAAAGACCCGTATAAAGGATTTGACGAGATTATCGCGGCATTACGTATGCTGGACCAGACCGAATATCAGCTGGTAATATTTGGCCGATTGCCCGCTGAAAACATTTCCCTGCCGGAAGGAATGGAATGTCGTAATCTGGGCTATATCGGCGATGACAGCGTCCTGCGTCGAATTTATTCCGCAGCCGATGTCTTTGTCACCGCACCGCGAATGGAGGCCTTTGGCAAAACCCTGGCAGAAGCCATGGCCTGCGGTACTCCGGTCGTCTGTTCCGATGCCGCCGGTCCCCGCGACATTGTTGACCACCAGATCAACGGCTATCGGGCAAAACCCTCCGACGCTGCAGATCTGGCTGCCGGAATATCGTGGGTGCTGAGTTCCGACGACTACTCCGGCCTGTGCCACAATGCCCGAGAGAAAGTTCTGCGGCATTTCGACATTCCTGTCGTTGCTCGGAAATACCGGGATCTCTATCAGGAGATTACTGAAGAACAATATCATCACTCAGGAAAAACCTTATGACGACAGCCCGGTCGAACTCCATTCCACGTATCAGCGTTATTACCGTAACCTTTCGCGCGGCAGCCACCTTGCGCCATACGATCGAAAGTGTCATCCACCAGTCTGCCGATGATTTTGAATTTCTCGTTGTCGACGGCGGCTCCGATGACGGAACGCTCGATATCCTCCGGGAGTATGGTTCGCAGATCAACTGGGTCAGCGAAAAAGATAATGGTATTTATGATGCCATGAACAAAGGCGTCAGCCGTGCCACCGGTGATTACATTATTTTCCTTGGGGCTGACGATTCCTTGATCGACAACAATGTCCTGAAAAAAGCAGCCGACGACATCCTCCACCAAAATCGTCC
>QKAL01000061.1 GCA_003246475.1 Lentisphaerota bacterium | reverse complement strand
TACAATTTTATGTACTATAAATTCATTGTCGTAAAAAATCCGCTCATGTATATTATTCGCATCATGAAACAAACAGGATAAATATCCATGCAAATCCAATATTTCAAACCGGCAACCGCCACGCAGTTCGTCGGCGACTGCATCCCGTTCTACCACGATGGCATATTTAATCTTTATTATCTGCTGGACGAGGGACATCACAATCACCCGATCGTCGGCAGTCACGGCGGTCACCAGTGGGCCCATGCCTCCAGCCGCAACCTGATTGACTGGGAACACCACCCGTTGGCCCTTCCCTTGGATTTTTCCCGCGAGGGCAGCAACTGTACCGGGTCACTGATCGCCTCTCTCTGCGAAAAAAAGATCTACGCATTCTATTCACTGCGTCCCTACCCCGTATGGGGCGAACTACTCTGCCGGGCCGAAAGCAACGACGGCGGCATTACCTTCCGCAAAAAACCTGAACCGCTGTTCGGCCCGCCGGAAGGCTTTGGTCCTGATTTCCGCGATCCGTTCGTCTTTTCAGGACAAGACCATCTTTATCACATGATTATCACCACCCGCGACAAACGTTATCCGGACGGGCAAAATGGCTGCCTTGGGCATTTCACCTCCAACAATCTCGAAGAATGGAATCTACAGGAGCCGTTATTAATTACAGGCGGACGCTCCGCTCCGGAATGCGCCGATTACTTTGAATGGAACAGTTGGTATTATCTGCTGTTCAGTATTGACTGCATTACTTACTACCGTTATTCCCGTCATCCTTTCGGCCCTTGGGAACGCCCCCCGCAGGATATCGTGGCCTGTCCGCGAACCAAGGTCATGAAAACCGCCCCCTGGGGCAAACGACGCATCGGCGCCGGATGGCTCCCTACGCTCAACGAGCATGGCAACGACCTTTTCGGCGGCAAGGTCATAATGCGGGAAATCGTCCAACATGACAACGGTACGCTGGGCTGCTGCCTGCCGCCGGAAATGATGCCGCAAACTCCCCCTGCGCCCCTCAGGTTCGAAGGACTCTCTCCACTCGCCAAGGCAGAAGCGGACTGCATCACCATGAATGCCGAATACACGGCGGAATCTGCCGCCATCGTCGAAACTCCCTCTAATTTCTATTTCTCCGCCCGAATAGCTACAGGTCACAATGCCGCGCGCTTCGGGGTGATAATTTATGGCGGGTTACTACTCGAATTTCACCCGGCGTCCGGCAGCGTCACGCTTGGCAGAAACCGTCTGGAACAGGTCAATATTCCACCAGATCGGGCTTTCTCTATAGAAATCACGGTATGCAACGAAATCATAGACGTCTGCATCAATGGAGAGCGCGCCCTGATCGACCAGCAGCTCAAACGCAACGGCCCCCCGCTGACCCTCTTTGCCGCCAACGGCAAAATATGTTTCGAAGACATCAAAATCAAGCAATATTAAAATCAGGAACCGCTTATGACTCACTACCAAGAAACATTGCGGCCGCAGTTTCACTTCACGGCTCGCCGTAACTGGCTTAACGACCCCAACGGACTGGTCTGGCATCAGGGACAGTATCACCTGTTTTTCCAATACAACCCCAAAGGAAACAACTGGGGTCCAAATTACTGGGGACATGCCGTCAGTACCGACCTGATTCACTGGCACCAGCTTGATGAAGCCCTTGAGCCGGATGATTACGGTTGGATCTGGTCCGGCAGCGCCGTTGTCGACCGGCACAACACTTCCGGACTCGGCAAGGAAGGCAAACCGCCCCTCATCGCCTTCTACACCACCGGCAACGGCAAGGAAAACCTCTGCGTCCAATCCATCGCCTTCAGCAACGATGCCGGGAAAACCTGGACGAAATACGCGGGCAATCCAGTTCTCGGCCATATCGCGGCGCAAAATCGCGACCCCAAAGTGGTCTGGGACGAAAACAGCAGTCAATGGGTCATGGCGTTGTATCTTGAAAAAACTCGGTTTGCACTCTTCGGATCCTCCGATCTGTTGCACTGGCAGGAACTCAGCCGTCTGGAACAATATGGCGACGCGGAGTGCCCCGATTTCTTCCCCATGCCCTTGGACGGCGACTCACAACAAATTAAATGGGTGTTTTCCGCTGCCAACGGAAAGTATCAGGTGGGCAACTTTGACGGATGCAAATTCATCCCTGAAACCCCGGTTATATCCAATGAATTCGGACGGAACTTCTACGCCCCCCAAACGTGGAGCAACTCTCCAGACGGACGTCGGGTTCAAATCGCCTGGATGGCCAACGGAACATATCCCGGCATGCCATTCAACCAACAGATGAGTTTTCCCTGCGAACTAACGTTGCACTCCACGCCAAGCGGACCCCGGCTACATCGTATGCCCGTGAAAGAGGTTGAATCCTTGCGGAATAAAACATATTCATTTCAGGATAAAGAGGCAACCGTTCACTTTTCCGACACCTGCTTCTACAATCCGCTCAATCCGAACGCACTGGCCGAGAACAGCGATATGCCTTGCGAAACGGCTGACATTGAAATGGAAATCGACATCAGTCAGGCCAAAGGTTTCGACCTCCTGCTGCGCCGCATCCCCATCCGCTACCAAAAAGAAAGCCAAGAGTTGCTTTGTCAATGTTGCGCCATGGAACTGCCCTTGCGCAACGGCAGAGTGACACTGCGGATATTGTTGGACAAGACCTCCATAGAAATTTACGGCAATGACGGCGAGGCATCCATGTCCTCATGCATACTGCCACATCCGGAAGCCCACGACATCGTAATCACTCCGCTGGGCGGTAAAATACTCGTTATTTCGCTCAAGATTCACAAGCTCAACAGCGCTTGGTGCAAAACATAAGACTGATGATTCAAAGCAAACCGCCATAAGCGGAGAACACGATACTGATGCAAACATTATAACCGGATGGCCGTTATAACCTCGATTGCCGCCTCCGAATTTTGGGAACAAGCGGAAAAACGAAAGATTAATGCAAAAAAAATAAAAAAATAAGTTGATACAACTTGCTTTATCATATTTTCCGGTTATCTTATTTGTCCTTTTATGGGCTTTGCCTGTAAATAGGTTTTGCGAAAAGACGACAAAAATATACTTTAAATATATAATAATTGGAGAATTCTGAGAAATGGCACATAAAAAAGGTCAATCAAGCAGCAGAAACGGCAGAGACAGTAATCCGAAGTACCTCGGCGTAAAAGCCTGGGGCGGTGAATGGGTTCATGCCGGCAGCATTATCGTTCGCCAGCGCGGCACCAAGTTCCATCCGGGTAAAAACGTCGGCTGCGGCCGCGATTTCACCCTCTTCGCCCTCGAAAGCGGGATTGTTAATTTCGCTAAAGACGGTCGTCAGGTCAACATTATTCCGGAAGCCTGATTTCCGCTCCAAGCACAATTTTAAAAGTCCCGTAGCGATGCGGGACTTTTTTTTTAATCGGATTATCAACCAATTATGTTTGTCGATAAAGTCATCATATCTCTGAAGGGCGGCGACGGCGGCAACGGCTGCTGCAGCTTCCGCCGGGAAAAATTTATTCCCAAAGGCGGACCGGACGGCGGCGACGGCGGTCCCGGCGGCGATGTCATCCTCGAAACTACCACCAGCGAACAGAGCCTGGCACCCTTCGTCTTCAATCGCCACTATATGGCACATAGCGGACCTCACGGCAAGGGGAAAACCCTGCACGGCCGCAAAGCCGATGACATCATTTTGAAAGTTCCGGTCGGAACTATCGTCTGCGATGCCGAGACCGGCGAGTTCATAATCGATCTGGAGCGCGAGAACATGCGCTATGTGATCGCCAAAGGCGGCAAAGGCGGTAAGGGCAACGCACGTTTCATGACCAGCCAGAACCGGGCGCCGCGCGAACACGAAACTGGATTTCCAGGAGAAGAGCGCAAGATCGTCATGGAGCTCAAAACCATTGCGGATATCGGCCTTGTCGGTTATCCCAATGCCGGCAAATCGACTCTTCTCGGCGCCTTATCCCATGCAAAACCCAAGGTCGCGCCATATCCCTTCACCACCCTGCATCCGTTTGTCGGGGTCATTGAATTTTCGGATTACGAAAGGATAACCATGGCCGACATCCCCGGACTGGTTGACGGAGCACACGACAATATCGGCCTCGGGCATTCCTTTCTGAAACATATCGAGCGTACCAAGATCCTGGCTTACGTCCTGGACATGGGAGCAGTAGACTGCCGTAACCCCTGGGAGGATTTTGAACACCTCCGCAATGAACTCGAGCTCTATATGAAAGGTCTATCCAAACGACCATCCATAATTATCGCCAACAAGATGGATTTGGAAGCCAGCGCGGAAAATCTGGAAATGCTGAAGCAGTCGGAACTCGTCAATGGCATGGAGATAATCCCGCTCAGCGCAGCGACCGATTCCGATTTCTCTTCTCTGAAAGACCGCTTGAGAGCCCTGGTCGGGCAGGAGAAAAGCAAACAGGTTTACTATTAAACGATCATGGAAGAAAAGCTTAAAGAGGAAGTTTTCACCGCTATCAGTGATTATGTGCGCCAACACCTGTCAGCCGCACCCGGCTGCCACGACTTCGATCACACCATGCGGGTACTGAAAAACAGCCTCCGGCTCCAGGAGATCGAGCAGGCCGGTGATCTTGACGTGATCCGCCTTGCCGCACTGCTCCATGACATTGCCCGGCCCGAAGAGATGGAATCAGCCGGCAAGATCTGCCATGCCGAGGCAGGAGCGGAAATCACCGGTGATATCCTGCGCCGCTTCGGCGTTACTTCCCCTTCTCTGATCCATCATGTCACCGAAGCGGTTCGGCGTCACCGTTACCGCGGCAAATCTGCGCCCCGCACCATAGAGGAGAAAATCATATATGACGCGGATAAGCTCGATTCGCTGGGCTATGTCGGTATCGGAAGGGCATTCCATTTCGCCGGTCAGATCGGCGCACGGCTGCACAATACCGAATCTGAAGCGGTCGGTTCGCCAGCTTACAGCCATGAAGACTCGGCATATCGCGAATATCTGGTCAAACTCCGCCACGTGCCGGATAAAATGCTGACCAATGCCGGTCGAGAACTCGCCGTCGAACTCGCCGAAAGGATGCACCTTTTTTTCGTTCAGTTGAATCAGGAAGTTTTCGGAGATTGAAAACTATTACAAGGAGCTGAGGAAATGGATCAGAAGAAAAAAAACGAGAAAAGCAACAGTTGCCCCTGTTATTCGAAAAGCTGTCCACGCCATGGCATCTGCGTTGAATGTATCAAATATCATCATGCCTGCGGCACTAAAACCTGTTGCGGGAAATAGCCACACGGAGGTTATGTTATGGCTGAAAATCAGGAAATCAAATTCCCGGTCGATTGGAATTATCGCATTATCTGCCTCAAGGAAGAAACCTCTGCGACCGATGAAATTATTAAGGTATTGCGGCAGCACAATTGCGATGAGACCCCGGCAAAAGGTCGAGATTCCAGCAACGGAAAATACCAGGCCTACAATGTCACTGTCACCTTTAATGACCTGGAAAGCATGCGGGAATTGAGCGCCAAGCTGGGAATGCTGCCCTGCGTGAAATTTTTGCTGTAAATTACCCTTGGGTATTTACATACTGTCCGGTAGCCGCCAACGAATTTGCGCCGTAAACCGATTGTATTTTCTGCGCCAGCAAGGCCAGAGAACGTTCATCCGATTCTGACATCTGCGCTGTGGCGTCATTGCCCATGAAAGAAGCTTGCGCCGCCGCAGCGACATCGGCGGATGAGGCATCTCCGCCTACCGATAACGCCGCGCTGCGGATTTTTTCCGCTTTCAAGCGCGCCCGACCCGGATCGGTTTCACTGCCGGTATCAATATTAACATGCCCGCCGATGGCGTACATCTTACCGTCAGGACCGCGCTGGTAATCGTATTGCGGCCCGCCAACCGCCAGTTCACCGGCGGCTGCCATATGCTGCTGTTCATGGGCACGCACCTCCCGGTCACGGGCCTGAAGACGTTCAACCATATCTTCCTCCGCCGGAGTCAAACCGTCGACATCTGCAGTACCGGAAGCCGTGGAATATTGTGATGCGGAACGATCCTGAAATGCACCTTCGTTTGCGTCATCTTTCAGATCATAGTCGGAATGATCCTGCGCCTCATTGTCCTCTTCCGCGGCCGCAGCCGGAAGTGTCTCCCCTTCGACCTTGGTCAGCATATCGGACGCATCTTTGGAAATCGATACCCGCACGGTATCCTCCTCCCTGACCTTCTCGTTTACAGGATCAGTAGTGGATACGGCAAAAGGCTGCCCCGTCCGAGCTCCCAGGCGTGGTATCTCCTCGGCCATGGCCTGTGGCGCATACAGCTCAGTAGAAAGAGATAACATATATTCTATTCTCCAAAAATGTTTACAGCTCCATTATCTCTATATCGGCCATCGTAGCGATGATTTTATACTTTTTTTATAAAAAAATTATTTTCGGGGGAGATGTCCATATTGCTGTCGCAGACAATAACTCCGCCAGGTCCATGCCTGCCATCCCCTATCCTCGCTTAACACAATAATTAGCTTATTGCGGATCATATTCAACATCCGCTGCTGTTCCGGCGACATCTTACCCTCTAAACTTCGCAACAGCTCCACCGCAGGCAACGCATTGACCCCCAACTCGCCAAGATAGCCCAGATCCACGGCAGAAACATTTTCGCGACACTGCCGGACATTGTAATCAGCCACCATACCGCGAAAATCGATAAAGCAGCAGAGCAGCAGAGAAACAAAGAGCGTAACAAGATTGGCATTGACCAGCCAGACGTTGTTTTTACCCGTCACAATCTTAATAAGAATAAGCATTAGTCCAACGGCAATGAGGGCCATCCAGATCATAGCCGCCACCCGCAGCAACGTCAGATGATACACACTGACATACAACATCAGACGCTTGACCGCGGAGCAGACCAGAAACACATTCTGCCCCAGCCAGAAATAGACCAGCAGCCGGGGCCAGCGCCAGATGCTCCGGTCACGGTCACCGCTGAAACATAGCAGAACAAAAACCGCCGCCAGCAGTGCGGTGGCAATCAGCGGATATGCGCCGCGATGCGCATATGAAGCATAACTCATCCCCTGAGGCAACGTCATCCCAGCCCAGAGGTATCGGATATCCAGCAAATTCTGAAGCAGAAATATTACATTGAACAACAGAAGGCAACGCCAGACGATTCCTGCGCAAAACATACTGAAAGCACTGACATCGTCAACAGCCGCCCCTGCTGGGGCCGTCCGCCTCCAGCGGCGATAAAACGCATAGAAGAAAGTACCACCTGACTTTGCCGCCGCCACGGTCAACCTGAACTGTTCCACAACCCAGTCAACCAGGGCAAAGCGCCGTCCGGACATCTGGATGAACGCCCACACCCACACACCAATAAACAGCCACAGAAAAATACGCCCCGGATCAGGAAGCGTGATATTTTCCAAACACCCCCATAGCGATTTGAACACCGCAGATATCCAATTGTCGATTATTGGATTGGCAAAGCCGAAAAGGACGATGAACACCAGACTCAATATCCCGGGGATACCCCATTTAATGACTCCGATCAGACTGATTGATCCCCACTTGTTCTTATTTTCTTTAACCGCTGGGTTCCGCCTGAAACAGGAAAACCAGCCAGTAAGCAGAAAATCAATCAGACTTAGCCCCCATGTGAAAACACTTGTCGACCAACGACCAAGGCCGATTATCCGCAACATGAAACACAGCAGCATACCCATAATAAACGCCAGCGGGCCACTATCCAGAAACAACGCTGCCACCACCGCCAGCAATGCCAGCGAAATAACCTTTCCGGGAATTGTCCACAAACGCCGGGATTCCATCACCCATGCCAAACCACCCAGTATAAATAAAAACAATCCCAGATTACAGCCTAAACCCGTCCGGTAAAAGAGAATATCCGCCACCGCAGTAATAACAAGACAAACCGCCAACAACATCCTTGATCTCAACATAATAACACCTTCCCTTGAAGTACAGACAAATGGCACAATCATTGCCGCCCATAATTGAAATAAATATTAAACTGTACCATAACCAGGAAAGAAATATTTACAAGCAAGGTAACATGAGACCATATGGGAATCAGAAAAGAAAGACCACCATTCCTTTATCCTCGGCGACAATCTTCCCGATGAATTTACGCATGGCTGTAAAATGTTCCAGCAAATATGTAATGCCAGCCTGCCGCTCATCGTCATCATCTTCCCAGATATCAGGGTATATATCCATTTCAGCGAATTTTTCCGGATTATAACCGGCACGCAAGTCAGAAAGGGAAACGGCTTTCAATGCCAGAAAAATTTCCCGCGTCTCGGAAGCGGTAAATGCTCGGGCGGGGCCATAACCAACATCGATATCACCGATCTCATGCCCATTGTTGATAATAAAACTAAGGACACCATCACCATCCCAGGTCGTTCCGGTCAGCAGGTAATGAATCCCATGCCATGCCTTGTCAATATCTAGCATATCTCCTGGTTCCGGAGGGTCTATGGATGGCTTATGTTCCGGCATCGGCTCGGCAGGCATACGCCAAACCTTAAAAAGGCTGAGGATACTGAAACGCGAGCGCGGCGCTTCGGTTTCCGGTCCGTAAATAAAACAGATTACCTTTTCCGGATCATCGATCAGAGTGTTGATCTGTTCGTCCGTTGCCTTTCGAATAGCAAAAATCATGCTCACGATATCAGCGCCTTTCCTGAACTGTTCTTTCCCCCTGCGTTCGCCAAAATATCGGCCCCCATATTATTTTAAAGTGTTATTGCCATAAAAACAATAGGAGACAGGGAAAAATTCACGTGTTCTTAATAGTACAAAAAAATATTCTCCCCAGCGATGATCTCTTTTTCAGATAAAAAAAGGAGTTTTAAGGTTGTATACTTGAATTTACACCCTTTCATACTATAATTTATATAATGGATTATTAACATTAAAACTGGGTGCCTCTATGCCGGATTTAACCAACTTAAAAGTGCTCGTGATCGAAGATAATGAAGATCTGGTCCGTTTTCATCTCAGGTGGATGGAAAAATCAGGAATCACTGTCCTGTACAGCCTGAACGGGAACGATGGCGTGGAGCAGTTGCGGTCTAATCCGGATACCGATCTGGTAGTTCTGGACATGAATCTTCCGGACACCAGCGGCGACAAGGTTTTTGTTGAACTTCGCTCTCTGAAAAATGATATTCCGATAATCTTTTACAGCGGTTACAGCAACCGGCTCGGCAGCATCAAGGAACAACCGAATATCCGCATTCTCAGTAAACCGTTCTTCCTTCCTGCCCTCAAAGACATGGTCGGTGAACTCACCAACCGCAAATAGAACAGCAACCGGCTACCAGCGCTTACCACTGTAACCGCTCTTCGGCAAATACGACTCTTCGTAGCCGAGACGGAATGTTTCCAGAAAATTAGCCCACAGCCGTACCCAGCGGAAAATCTCTTTGTACAACGGGAAAAACGGCACGTACCACAATAAGAACCACTCATCTGAACGTCTTTCGCTGATGACAATTGCCGACAACAAGGCAAAAAAGGCCATTGCCGTATAAAGAAGATATGATATAAACAACGCAAAAAGCAGCAATTTCCAGTTCCAGAAAATCATTGCCACCAGATAAATAACATAAACGAACGAAAGCAGATAAACCATCAGAAATTCCTGGAACAGTTCGTAAAAATTACGAAATGGAAACTTGCGAAAATCCATTAAATTGAGATGCTTATGAAAATAAGTCCGAATCGTGCCTTTATCCCAGCGTATCCTTTGCCGGATAAGTTGCCATAGCCCCTCCGGCACATTGGTCATCGCAATGGCATAAGGGGCAAAATCAATATCCCAGCCGCATTTACGTACTTTTAAAGAAAGATCCGCGTCCTCCGCCAATTCCGGGTCCCATCCCAGAAAATCGCTCAACGCCTCGCGACGGAAAGCCCCGAATGCCCCGGATGCCTGAAGCGTTGTCTTGGTAAACGAAGTCCACCGTTTCCATAATCCGATCGAGATCATGTACTCGATCGCTTGGCAATCCGTCCAGAAACTTACACCGAGATTGCGGACTTTAAGGTTGCCTGCCACAGCTCCGACCTTGGGATTACAAAACGGACCTATCATTTTCTCGATGATGTCATAATCATAACTGGTATCGGCATCTACACTGATGATAAATTCACCGGTAGCCATGCGCAAGCCGAGATTGGACGCAACAGGACGCCCGGCACGACCCGTCGCCGCACTGTTGCGAAACAACCGGATCAATCCTTTATCGGCGTAGCGCTTGCATATCTCATACATGTTATCGTCGCTACAGTCGTCAACGATGATGATCTCTTTGTTGGGATACTTAAGTTCAAGCAGGGAATCAATGGTATCCCCAATGATCTCAGCCTCATTTCTACCCGCCACAATAATACTGATGGAGGGCTGAAGCAACATAAAATCACGTTCCGCGATGACGTTGGAGCGATTTAACCCGAACATCTTGATGATGGGAATCAAAACAGTGGGGAAAAAATAGCGCGGCATCTCAAAAAAGATAACCAGTGGGAAAAAGAACAGGAACGCCGACACGGCATCATAACGCTGGATGGTCTCGACGAGATAATCACGCACCCCGATTACTATGAAGAGAATCGTTTCCATGAGACCACCCCGCCTTTGCTCCGTTCACGTTCAGGTAAAACCCTTTCCATAGCCATGGACAATAGTATCGTCCGGCACCCGCACATCCTACTTCTTTTCAAAGACGGCATAACCGGTCTGTCCCGGCATCACATTACGGAATGGCGACCGGTTAAGTTCGACCTTGATATAATAGTTCTCCATCGACAGCATCTTCTGATTCCGCAACTGCGTCGGAGGCGCCACCAGATTGGGCAATACATAACTGATAGTGGTTTTAACATAGTCCTGATCCATTTTTATGCGCACCTCCTGTCCCTGTTTCAACCGGTTGCGCCAGATGGCCTTGACATAAGCATAGACACGAATGTTGCGCGGATCGTAAAGCGTTAAAATCGTCTCACCCTTGTCCACAAAAGTACCTTCAGGCCCCATTCTATCAACAATCATGCCGTCGATCGGGGAGATCAGGTCAATACAATATCCGGAGTCAAGTTCGCGAATATTTCCAATAGCAGCAGAAGAACTTTTCAAATACTTCCGGGATGCAGCCACCGCCTCGTTTAGCCGTTGCCGATGCCGGTCAAGCCCCATCTTAAACTGCGCCAGCGTTTCTGCGGCAAACTCGCTTTTACTTTTTGACTCGTTATACTGCAATATCGCCGATTTCAGATCGGCTTCCGCTGTAAGATATATGCGCTGAGCCGCCTGCCTGTCAGATATGGATATGGCATCCAAATTCCACAGTCGCTCGGCCTTATCTTTCTGCTTATTATCAAGCTCAAAAATCTGCTGGGCCTTCTCCATGGCGATTTTGGCCCGCTGATATTCGTCGTTAGCAGTCTTCTGCTCGAGTTTCAACCGTAGCTCTTCCTGTTCCAGGCGTTGCGACTCCAGCTCAAAACGCATTGCAGTCAAAGCCATATCGAACTTGACGCGGTCAGCTTCCATGCCCCGGTCCAAGAAGTCTTTGCTAATACCGACATTGACCGTGGAAGAAATAAACAGCGTAGCAAGCAGGTCGCCTTTATGGACCTCCTTGGTCTTTGCGCTGACGATCCATTTAATCTCAGCGGCAACCGGAGCCCGCAGAGGAACCGATGCCTCTTCAATCAAAACAACTCCGCTGGCCGGACTGTAATTATAGTAAAGAATAATTGCCGTCACAATAAGCGCCAGCACAATGGTAACCAGGCGGATCCGCCTGAAAAAAGTCTTTTTTTCCGTCACGTTCCGGCTTATCTCCGCCACACTCGGGGTATTGTCTTCCAATCGTCTTAATCGCTTGATAGCCATATTAGCCTCGACCAATTATTTCATATGTTTATAATTTTCATAGTCATTAAAAATGAACCCCTGGAACCGGGTAAACCCGGAGAAATCTTTCTGCAATTCACGGCATACCGCCTGTAAATCGCCATAAGTCTTTCCATAAAAGGTCAAATATTTTTCTTCCAACGGAGCGGTCTCCAGCGCCGTTTCAATCCCACACTCCAAATCCTGACGCTGCAAAATCGGCAACATCTTTTCACGCACTTTCTCCGGCTTGTTGTAATATGCCATTACGGCGATCCGCCCCGCCTCTCTGCTGATATAATACAGTAAATCGTGGTCTTTGTCGAGCATGAGGCCATTGTAATTATATGATACGTCTACAGAAAGATTATTTTTTCCCACCACAGCAGAAACATAGTGCAACATGGAGAGATAATCCCGACACAACGAGACTTTGTCTTTCTGCCATTCCGGCAACGCGTGGGGCTCGACGTCCAGATTCATTCCCGCGAAAGGAACCCCACCGCCGGCTTCAACGTTGCGATTAAACCGCTTATAAGAGTCCAACAGGGCATTAATCTCCAAACGGTAACCTCGCGTGATCCAGTCCGGTTCCCCCATCAGAGCATAAACGCTGATGCCGTTACGGGAACACAGCTGGGTAAAATAGGCAAATTCCAGGTTATAACGGTCCAGATACAGCTCTTTTTCCTTTGTCCGGGAGACAAAACAATATACCTTGTCAATATTACGAGCGCGACAGAGTTCAATAAATTTATTACGGTTCTCACGGCTGGTCACTACCTCAAGAGATTTCCACAGGAAAATACCACGGCTTTGAGCTTCAGCCAGAGGCTTTTCCGGATCGCTGTAACGCAACAAAGCAGGAACCAGACGAACAGAGGTCCCGCTCGCCGCATACAACCGCGTCAACTGCCGCATATATTCATATCGCTCACGAATCAGACGGAGCTTCTCACTATAGTATGCCAGCGTGTTCCCGTAAATATCGTTGTATCCGCTCAATTGCGATTTCAACTGATCCTGTTGAAAACTCATCTCTCCGATATCTTCATAAATATTGGAGATACGCAGCCGCTCGGCATAAAGATTTACGCGGTCATTGAGCGTTTTTATGGAATTACGATGCTGAAGCAAGATCTTATAAGCGGAATGGATGTCCATCTTGACGGATCCCTGCAAACGATATTTTTCCTGCCGGAGCGAATCGATCTTAGCCGACCAGTTATCATAATAGGACTGGTAGACTTTGGGCAGACGCAGGGGCTGCATGTAACTGGCACCCAGCAACAAAAAATCGTCAACTGCGTTTGACCACTGGGCCAGACCAAAACCGTAACTAGCGGAAATGCTGACCCCATTAGTCCGGGTCGAAACCGGCCCCATATCCCGCACCGCCGAAGCGACCAGAATCATATAATTCGCCCGCTGGATGTCGGGGTGGTTAACCTGTCCCAGAGACTGAAACCATTCCAGTGACGGCAGATCGGTTTCAAAGGCCGGCATCATATCCTCCGCTCGCCGCAGACTCATTGACAGTTCGCGATCGGTATTCAGCCCCAGCATTGCAGAAAGTTTAAGCTGGCTGGCAATCAAACCTTCCGCCTCATTGTCCATCTCAGACTCCACTCCCGCCAGAAATGACTTGGCAAACAGCAGCCGTTCCCGGGTGTTGTAATCGTTCTGTTCCTGATAATGGATTTCCTTGAGACGCTGCCGCGAGACCTGATACATTCTGCGATACTCCGCCATGCAATCCTGATGTTCGGCGTAGTCAAAGAAGACGGTCGCCAGATTTCCCATATAGTCATTGACCGTCTTATGGAACTGGCAACGGGAAGCTTCCGCATTCCAGCGTTCATGTGCATATGTTGACTTACGCAACGGAATATTGGGAATAACCGGAACGGAAAGTCCACCGATCAGACGCAGAAAATCCTGTTGCGAAATATGGTCACCGACCTCGCTATAACCCTTGTCATGAACAAACAAATTGTTGTAAGCGGAATAATAACTGTTCCCCATAAAGTCAGGTCCAATGTCGTACAAATACTCCACCGCCCCAGCCTGAGCACTCTGATAATTGTAGTAGTCACGCAAAACCTCAGGACCATTTTTCAGACCGTAAAACAAAGCAGAGCGGTAGGTAAACTCACGCGATGGGATGTCCTTGTCCCGGCGGAAGTTATCCACCATCAGATAGTTTTCCTTCAATCGGGCATATGGGATAAAACGGAAAGAGGCCTCAACCTCGCTGCGCTCTGCAGGACGAAGCGTACCATCTTGCCGGTTGTAAACAAAAAAATCCATCCCCTCGTCTGAACGGCGGACAAAAATCATCAATGGTGAGTTCGGCAGAAAATATGGCATCGAAGCCTGTTCGGAAATCATCTTCTGCCCACTGCCGTCAGGATTCATCAGCCAAAGGGATGGCTGCTCTTCATCAACCCTGACAAAAGCAATATGCGCATAGTCATGACTATACACCGGCTGAATATCTTCTATACGGTTGTCGGTAAGCATTTTCACCTGCTTGATCTCCCATTGTCCGGAAGCTTGGTGGCAGAGGAGCTGCAACTTGAAAATCTCATAATCATCCATCTGAAACCAGGGGAACATCGTCCCCTGCCGCAACGCCACGATCATCTCATATTCTGCAACGCCGTCCTTCTCCGACACCAGACGGCTGTTGGACTTGTCCACCGGGGCAGTAAACTCCATTCGTTTTTCATTAAAAAGACGCTGGTAAAAGCGTAACACCGGAGGTCCGTCGTTCCAGCAGATACTGATTGCGGAATATTCTGCCATATTCTCCAGCGTCTGGAGTCTCACCGGCTCCAGCCCCTTCAGCAAAGACATCCGGTAATATGCGGTACTCTCCTCCTGCATTTTTTCTTCCACCGGATGCGAGGGAATACGCCTGCCGGTCGGAAAATCCACGCTCTGGAAAAAGAGGTTATAATGATCTTCCTGGCGGTTCAGCACATCCTCATCGAAACGGTCACGAACGCGCTGGTTGCTGCATGACCATAATGAAATGGCAGACAACAGCACGAGCAATCCGATCAGGAAAGCGGACGGATTATTTTTTATTTTTTTCTTCATTGGATTTATAAATAATGATTTGAGGTGGGATATCCTTGCAGGATTCTTCGAAACTTTCGACGATGTCACGCAACATGGCCTCGGGCTCAAGGTTTTCGTCCTGAGCGATAGAGCGAACAAATACATATGGTTCATAACGCGGGACATGCTCAATGCTCTGGATAAATTCCTGAATAAGCTCGGCCCGGCGCTTTACCTCGGCAGCGGAAAGACGAGGCAACAATAACATGACATTCTGCGTAACATCGACGGACACCGTTTCTATCGCTTTTTTCTGTCCGTTGATAAATTCCAGTAATACTTCAATAAGTTTCGCGGAATAATTCCGCACCGCAATTATCATGATATGCAATTCATCGCCATATTCCTTTGCCCCCTGGAAATCACGCTGGAGCATGTAGTTGAAGAAATCCATATTGCTGCAGGCATATTGCTCCATGGAAATAAGTTCCTCCAACTGGATAATGTCGAAAGAATTATGCTCGACAATCTTAAATGCCTTCTGGCTGGGAGTGTATGAGTAAATACTGGACACCACCGCCTCTCCGGCATCCCCCGAATAACCGCAATGGAAACAGTTGAAATTAACCTGCGGGTCGTTAAAAACGTATTCACAGGAATGACACACATAAGTGTTTGTCGGTTTTTCATAATCTAAACCGATATGGCGCAACTGTTTGCTGCACTTCGGACAGATCAGCTGATTGTGCAGCGCGTCGACAAAATCCGATGCCGGACCAACATAACCGCAG
>QKAL01000278.1 GCA_003246475.1 Lentisphaerota bacterium | reverse complement strand
GCCTTTCTGACTGCCACTGCTGCCAACTGTGAACTGTAATTTTTTCATATTATTATATCCTTAACATTGGATTTCTGCTGATACTATACATCGTGAATATAGCCGAGTAAATAACGGTATCAACTTTTTTTTAAATAAATTTCAATTTTTCTTGTACCGGTTCGTCAACCTTTTATTATCGTCCACTTCTCAAATTTTTTTATAGGGGATATGCTCGCATGGGCCGGACTTGTTGATGGAAGCACGGTGATCGGGAGCAGAAAATCCTTGCCTTGAGGTAAATTTCTTACTAAAAACTTGTATGCGGTTTGCCCATTACAGTAGATTGCCCCTATCTGCGGATGTTCGCGGAGAAAACTTAGCAGATCGTTGGGTTCAGGCGATTTGATGTCAGCATCAAGGCTGCCGTCGCGGGTGCAGGCGGACAGTACGTCCCAGAGCGCGATCCGGTTTTTTAACAGTTGTTCCAGGCGTTGCGGATATGGCAGGTCAGGCGCAAAACCAAACAATTGTCCCATGATCCGCCAGAACGAGTTGCGTGGGTGTGCATAATATTCCCCGCGCTGAAGGGATTCTTCTCCGGGCATGGAGCCCAGAATAAGAATTTTTGCGTCTGCCGCGGCGACAGGAGGAAATGCTGTTTTTCTCATAATTCCTGTTGCATGCTCCGGCGATAATATCGTAGAGATGCGGCGGAAAAATGGTTGGTCCAGTGACGAATTTCCACTGGGCCCCATGGACCGAGCCTAATTTCGATCAGGTCGAAACGGTGGGGTGTTCGGGGATTGCCAAGCTGGTGCAGGTAGCGCGTGCCGGCATCGACGATACGCAGTTGCTGGCGTGGCGTCAGCCCTTCCGCCGGACGTGCTGCGGTAGTGATGAAGCGAGTTTTGACCTCGGCAAACACCAATATCCCGCCATCTCTGGCGACGATGTCGATTTCCCCGGAGCGATTGCGGTGGTTGCGGCAGAGAATGTCATAACGCTTTTGCCGCATCAGGCGACAGGCGAGGTTTTCGCCTTGCCGTCCCAGTCTCAGATGTCTGGACCGCAGTTTTTTAAAGGATAAACTCATTTGATGGCATTGTCGGTTTCCACCGGTTGTGTTGCCGTTTCCTTGTCCGGAGCGACCTGTTGCAAAATATTTTCCAGCAGCGGGGTGAAGTTAAGATCGGTTCTGGCATTGTGAACACCGGCTTTGTCGGCGGCGGAGTTCATCTCCGAGATAGCACGTTGCACTTCAGCAGGGGAAAGTTCTTTCCTGAATCTGATGTCGCGCGACGGATCCTTTTTATCTCCGCTGTGGGCCAGATGAAGCTGACTGACCTGTTCCGGATTGCTGAGGATGATATTCATTACCGGCATAGCCGCCTCCGGGCTGATCTTTCCCTGCAACAGACCGTTGGCAAAGCGGTTGGCTGCCACAATCCCTTCAAGGTCATCCTTTTTTATTTGTTGCTTCTGGAAGTAAAGGGAGATAAACACCTCCGGTAAAACGCTGCGGTAACCCGCTATTACCAGATCTGAACTCTTGCGTTCATCGATTTCTCCTTTTAATAATTTTTCCGAGACGCGTTTGACCACCTTGTTGATAGAGGCTTTTTCGTTGTCGTTGAGCGGCATTTTTGACAGGGACTGCTGTACGATATAATCCATGAACTCGGCGGTTTTTTGATTTTGCCAGGCCTTGAAGCCTCCGGCCTCCTTCACGCTGGAACGAAATTTCAGTCCGATGATCGTTCCCCCGACGAGCAGGATGATTAGCAGAACCAGACAGCCTATCCCGATCTGTTTTGTACAGCCGTTTTTCTTATTTGCGCTCATGTTCGTCTCCTTTATTATATAATAGTTTCCTAATCTTACTGTTTTTTGCCGCTTCCCAGCGTGTACTGCAGAAAAACCGTCAGAAGCAGGCATACGGACACCGTCCAGATCATGGCAAAATTAAGGGATGCAAAGTTGTTGAATACCCTTTCATTGCCAATAGGCTGTGTCCAGTTGTAAATTGTTTTGGACAGCATTCCCGAAATCAGTTTGACCACCGGAAATGCCGTGATGAAGCCGAGTATAACCCAGAAGGAGAAAATTCTCCCGCATGCCAGCGACGCTACTGCCGTGACCGGAATTTTGCCGCATACGGCGATACCGATCCCCGCGATGATTCCTCCGGTTACCGCACCCCAAAGATAGGCCGGGCGGACGTTCAGCCTTTCAATCCCCGCCCATTTGCCACAGTAAAAGATCAGCGTGCCAATGGCAATGGCGAATAAAAATGTTTTCAGCCAGAGACCGTTTTTCAACAGAAAGGACTCCTGGACTTTTTCCCGCCAGGCCAGGTCGGAGCGAATCAGCCAGCATCCGACCAGCAGTCCGATGACGATTGCCGCCGCAAGCTTGTAGTTGCCGGTTAATGCCAGAGGTTCCATATTATTTTTCTCCTTCTCCGGCACGCTTGGACAGTATAATGCTCAAGATGGTGCCGGTTACGAAAAAGGTGATGAGGAACAGCCATGCCCCGGCGGAAAGCTGCATTGCCGCCGCCCATTGTCCGAAAAATGAATCCCCGGCGATCTGCAGTCCGAGCATGACCATAAACCCGCCGAAAACACCTTTGAGGATGGATTTGCCCAGTGCCGGAAAAAATTCCTTGCCCATTTCCGGCGGATAGAGTTCAAATTTCCAGTCGCCGCTGAGCAGGGCGGTGATAAAAGCGCCGAGCATTATCCCCAGAAGAAATCCGGTCTGCCAGTCAATCGCGGGAGGTGCATAGATCTTGCCGTTGTCGATGACCTTAACGCAGTATTGTGACAGGGGCAGATAGCCGTTGCTCATGCCGATGGGACTGTCAAAGAGATAGAGCGCCAGATTGAAAATCAGCGCAATCACCAGCCCGCTTATCCAGAATGACCACTTACTGCCGAAAACTTTCATCATGGCTTTAACCCCTGTGCTATACCGGTTTCGGCAACATGGCGGTAAGACTCGGAACCACCGCGATCTGGCCGTGGCACAGTGCCAGAGCCAGTGCATCGGTGGCGTCATCCGGTATCATTTTAATATCGATGGCAAAACGTGCCGCCATCATGGTTGCCACCTGGGTCTTGGTGGCATTGCCGTTTCCGACCGCTGCCAGTTTCGCCTTGCGCGGCGAATAGGTGTATACCGGAATCCCCATTCCGGCAAAAGCGGCGATAATTGCTCCTCGCGCCATACTGAGTATCATGGATGTTTTGACGTTTTTGCCGTAAAACGCCTCTTCCATGGCTACGCAATCCGGCTGAAAGCTTTTCACCAGTTCCTCCATGCCGCCATAGAGACGGCGGAGGCACTCACTGTGGGACAGGTCCGGCTTATTGGCAATAATGCCGCAGTCCAATACCCTGACGCGATCGACGGATTGCATCTCGATCGCGCCGTAACCGGTACGGCGCATAGCCGGATCTATCCCTAGAATAATCATATAGTACTTTTATCAGGCCTCAACCTGATCGGCGATTTCGTCGGCGATTTCAAAGTTGGCATGAACCGCCTGGACGTCATCAAGGTCTTCCAGCTTGTCGACAAGCCGTAGAACCTTGTTGGCGTCATCGATAACTTTCAGTTCAACCGTGTTTTCCGCATGGCGGGAAACCGCGGCTTCTTCCGATGAAATGCCTGCTTTTTCCAATGCCTGGACGATGTCCAGAAACGCGTCCGGAGCACCCCAAATTTCCGCGACTCCGTCTGCAACCTCAATGTCTTCTGCTCCGGCGTCTAGGACAATGTCCATCAACTTGTCTTCGTCGGCGTTTT
Source organism: Lentisphaerota bacterium (assembly GCA_003246475.1). GTDB lineage: Bacteria > Verrucomicrobiota > Lentisphaeria > Victivallales > SZUA-371 > SZUA-371. The sequence goes on along the minus strand of QKAL01000278.1, from coordinate 497 downwards.
CACCGGAGATGACGAAGTGGGACTGACGTTTGAACATCCAGCCTACCGCACCGGCTGCCGCAAGGTTGCCGCCGTTACGGTCGAGTACCATGCGTACTTCACCGGCGGTGCGGTTGCGGTTGTCGGTCAGGCATTCGATGATTAATGCTACACCACAGGGGCCGTAGGCTTCATAAACGATTTCTTCAAATGTAACGTCACCGAGTTCACCGGTGCCCTTTTTGATGGCGCGGTCAATATTGACGTTGGGCATGTTCTGGGCACGTGCGGCAGCCAGGCAGCCGCGCAACCGCGCATTGGCTCCGGGGTCTCCACCACCAATCTTTGCCGCGATCATGATTTCCTTGGCAAGGCGGGAGAATATTTTCCCCTTCTTCTTGTCGGTAGCATCCTTTTTGTGCTTGATATTAGCCCATTTACTATGTCCGGCCATATACACCTCTAAATTTTTAATGGTCGTGATGGGATGCTTATGGAAAATCCCGTTGCTCTATCAG
>QKAL01000265.1 GCA_003246475.1 Lentisphaerota bacterium | reverse complement strand
ATATATTGTGGTATTGTTATTTGATTAATCAATATTGTGGGTTATTATTAAAATAACACGAGGTAAGTTCAAGGGGGAATTTATTGCCTTGAGCAGGAAAATTTAACCAATTCTTAACAGTCAACCAGTGATCGGGGAAGGAAGCTATGTCAAGTTTAGAAACATCGGTATTGAAAGTCAGAAAGAGAGACGGTCGGGTGGTGGATTTTGATCCGGAGCGGATTACCATTGCCGTAAGTAAAGCTTTGAAGGCGACCGGTACGGCGAATGATAAGCTGGCTCTGACGATCTGTAAGGATGTTTTGCAGTCGCTTGACGAAAAAGGTTTTTCCGACAATAACCACCCCGACATTGAAATGATTCAGGATATGGTGGAGCATTCCTTCATCCGCCGTGGCCTGACCAAGGCGGCCAAGGCGTTCATCCTGTACCGTGCGCAGCATGAAAAGATGCGCGAGGGTAAGAAGATCATGATGGACGTTCAGGATCTGGTTGCCTCATATATCGAGCGCGAAGACTGGCGCGTCAACGAAAATTCCAACGCCGGTTATTCCTATGCGAGTCTGCTCAACCACGTCAGCGGGACGGTAGTTGCCCGTTATGCGCTTTCCAACATGTATCCGCAGGAAATTGCCGATGCTCACAATAACGGTGATTTCCATTTGCATGACCTGTCCTGCGGGATTGTCGGCTACTGCGCCGGGTGGAGTTTGCGCCAGCTGCTGATGGAAGGTTTCCGCGGCAGGGAAGGGCGCGCCAGCGCCGGTCCGGCCAAACATTTCGATACCGCGCTGGGACAGATTGTTAATTTTCTTTCGACGCTCCAGACCGAATGGGCCGGAGCTCAGGCGTTCAGTTCATTTGATACGCTGCTGGCGCCGTTTATTCGTTTCGACAAGCTGAATTATACCCAGGTCAAGCAGAACATCCAGCAGTTTGTCTTCGGGCTTAACATTGCCAGCCGCTGGGGACAGACTCCGTTCACCAACCTGACCTTTGACTGGGTGGTGCCGGAAGACCTGAGGCAGACTCCGGTTATTATCGGTGGTAAGCTGCAGGATGGGCATTATTACGGCGATTTCGGTCCGGAAATGGAGATGATCAACAAGGCGTTTCTGGAAGTCATGAGCCAGGGTGACCGCGACGGGCGTATTTTTACTTTCCCGATCCCGACTTACAACATTACCAGTGATTTTGACTGGACCAGCGACAACGCCAAGTTGTTGTTCAAGGTTACCGGCAAATACGGTCTGCCGTATTTCCAGAACTTCATCAACAGCGATCTCAATCCCGGGGACGTACGCAGTATGTGCTGCCGCTTGCAGATGGACGTCCGTGAGCTGCGGAACAAGACCGGCGGTCTGTTTGGCGCCGGGGAGCAAACCGGTTCGATTGGTGTAGTCACCATCAACATGCCGCGTTTGGGCTATATCAGCAACAATGAGAAAGAGTTTTTTGCCCGTCTGGGAAATCTGATGGACCTGGCCAAGGAATCGCTGGAAATCAAGCGTAAGGTCGTACAGCGCCATCTTGACGGCGATCTGCTGCCCTATACCAAGACTTATCTTGGCACTTTGAAAAACCATTTCAGTACAATTGGTCTGGTTGGCATGAACGAGGCTTGCCTTAACTTTCTCGGTTGTTCCATCTTTGACCCGGAAGGCAATGCATTTGCGGCCAAAACGCTCGACTTCATGCGGGAGCGCATTGCCGTGATCCAGGAAGAGACCGGCCATATTTACAACCTCGAGGCCACTCCTGCGGAAGGAACCAGCTTCCGGCTGGCGAGAATCGACAAGAAGATGTTCCCGGACATCATCTGTGCCGGCGACAGCAGCCCGTACTATACCAATTCGACGCAGTTGCCGGTTGGTTATACCGACGACCTGTTTGAAGCATTGGATTTGCAGGATCCGTTGCAGAGCAAATATAACGGCGGAACGGTATTCCACTGTTTCATCGGAGAGAAGATCGATGACGAACAGCAGGTGGCGTCACTGGTAAAAAGAATAGCGGAGCGTTATCGTCTGCCGTATTTCACGATCACGCCGTCGTTCAGTATTTGTCCGGTGCACGGTTACATTCCCGGCGTTCATGCGGAATGCCCGCTGGAGGCCGACGGCAATACGGATTTTAAAGTAGTCAACAATTAAAATTTATTTTACGATTTATTCTTGCTTCTTAAGCCACCACCCATGGATGAGGAACAAGAGGATCAAACCAACAACAATGGAGGGTAGAAAATGTCCAAGTGTGGAGCTCAAACCGAAGTTTACAGCAGGGTGTGTGGTTATTTCAGACCGGTAACTAATTGGAACAAGGGCAAGAAGGAAGAATTCAAGGACAGAATGCATTATGCGGTTGCCAAGAATTCCGCTTCTAAGCAGGCAGTAGCCTGAATCGGGTTTTCCCTTGCGATTTAGTGTCTTTCCGCCTGCTCCGTGGAAAGACACTGATCTTTTAATCTCCAATCTCCATGTGGCTTCAGGATTTTTATGAATATTCGCGGATTACAACGTTTTACCATGGTTGATTATCCCGGCAAAATGGCATGTGTGATTTTTACCGGAGGATGTAATTTCCGCTGTCCCTACTGCCATAATCCATGTCTGGTTTTCGACCCGGAGAGTCAGCCGCTGATTCGTGAATCGCAGATCATGTCGTTTCTGGAGAGCCGTGTCGGGAAACTTGACGGAGTGGTCATCAGCGGCGGGGAGCCAACTTTGCAGCCGGAGTTGCCGGAGTTTGCCGTAAAGGTAAAAAATCTTGGCTTTGCGATTAAGATCGATACCAACGGCAGCACCCCCGATATTGTCATTTCCATGCTCAAGGCGGGGTTGATAGACGCGATGGGGGTAGACTATAAGGGGCCGGCAGAGATTTACAATATCGTTGCGCGAAGTAAGATTCCGGATCTGGCGGCGCGCGTTCATAAGCTTCTACAATATGTGGCCGATCATCATGTGCCCATTGATGTGCGGACAACTGTGCATCGTGAGCTTCTGTCATTTGATAAGTTAAAAGAGATGAGGGATGAACTCGATGCGCTTGGGATTCGCCAGTGGACGCTCCAGCAGTTTAATCCAGTGGAAATAATCAGCGACGAACTCCTGACAATCCCAACTTATACGGACCGCGAACTTATTGATATGGCCCGTGTTCTGGGTGGCATAACCAGAGTCCGCGGGCTAAAAGGTCTCTACCTGGATTGAGACAATCCCGATTAATCTTCCAGTTTTTTCAGGTTGACGTCAAACTCGTCAGATTCTTCCATCTTCGATGAATTTGGTTTCTTCCTTTCCGACATCAGTTTGACATCGGCGCGTGGACATGTGGTAAGATTGCCGCCTTCAATCTGGACGGTTACTTGCTGGGTTAAAAGGTTGCGGTCAACGATTTTACCGCGACCCTGTCCGCACTCGCAACATTCACCTCGCCGTGGCATGGTTTTTTCCAACAGCAGATATCCGTCGTGTTCATATTTCAGGCAGCATTTGAGACGTCCGCACACCCCGGAGATGGTACTCGGAGTAAGCGACAGGTCCTGTTCTTTTGCCATTTTAACGTTAATTGAAGAAAATTCATTCAAGAATGAGCAACAACACAGGGGGCGACCACATACTGCGATGCCGCCGAATATGGAGGTCTCATCGCGAACACCGATCTGACGCAACTCAATTCTGGCACTCAAGGCATGGCTTAATTCCTTGACCAATTCCCGAAAGTCAACGCGCCCGTCGGCAGTAAATTGGATGGTTACCAACTTGCCATCAAAAGAATAGTGCGAATTCAATAGTTTCATCGGCATGTTCAGGCGCTCGACAAGCTTTTCCGCAGTACGGAGCGATGTTTTACTTCTGGCTTCATTTTCATGAGCCTTGCTCTGATCGTGCATGGTGGCTTTGCGTTGAATTCGGGGAATCGATGCGTTGTCGGATTCGCTCGAGGTTTCTCCGGTCTTACTGACGATCATTCCGTAATCCAGATAGAAATCCTTGCGGATAATGACCCAGTCTTTTACGTTCAGAGCCAGGTTTTCCTGGGCCTTTGCCTTGTACTTGGAACCGTTGTCCAGGCGAATATCGAAAATGATGTCCATGCAAATCTCCTTAAATGCGCGGAACTTGTCTGCAATGTCAAACCGCGGAAAACGAATATATACTGAAAAAATGAATATTGCAAATAATGGTACAAATTTATTGGGAATAACGGTATAATAAAAAACCCGGTCAGGGGAGATACAGGTGTTTCGGTAGGAAATATGAAAGGACTTACAGAAAAACTGCTTCCCCTTCCCGGGAAAATGTAGCCAGATAGAACATTTAAAAAAACTCGACCTTGCGATCTTTTGTTTCAATTTATCGTGATTATTGTGAAGTGCAAGCAGAGAAATAGAAAAATAGCAAATAAATTTAAGAATACATGTTCAAGTTTCAGAATTTATTTACCCGAAATAGTTTAATATCTTGTTTCAGGACTTTTAATCAATGATTTTCTTTAATGCAAAAAAAATCCGTAACGTGCAAAATAGTTGGGAAAACATTCTTTCTCTGCCGTAAAATTTTAATCGGGCATCAGAAAATATGCGTGTTCTCGTAAGCTTAAAATATCATATGCAAAAAGGCTAATATTTATTTACAATAGACATGGGATTGTTGAACTATTTGCAGGTACATAATATAAACGCGGGGTTATCTATTTTGTACGTTTGCCCCTGGCCCCCATAACGCCAGACGGGTTCCAGAAACAATGGCTGAAAAAAATCTGACAAGTTTGCGATCCAGTCGCGGCATTGGCACTTCCAGCGGGGTTCGCTGTCGCCAAACTGCTATTATCACTGTGGCGATTATAGATACGAAACCGATGGTGATGTTCTGCCATGAGTAGAGCGGCCAGCAATGTTCTAAATAGAGCTCGTGGCTGGTAAATGGCCATAAATAGTGAATGGTCCATAGTTCTCCGGAGCCCAGAAGATCCATCAGAATATGCAGATTGAATATTCCCAGATAAAGCAACCATGCTTTCACCCGGTTTATAGAGAAGTACGTCAGAATTGAAGCCAACAATATTCCCATTGTGAGATTGTGCCCTGCCACATGATGAAAATCCTGATACAGATCTTCCGATACGAGGATTCCCAGTCCGTCAAGATCGGCGGTGGCCGCTGCAACCATGCAGAATAACCGTTCCCGCGGCGTCAACGTAAAAAAATTGGCAACGATCCATCCCGACATAATGTGTGTCTGTATATGCATTTCAACCTCCTGATGGCGAGTGATGTTATATCGTCATGGATATGTCTGCCCGCTTGTTGTCACATTTTGGGGTCTAATCTCGAAGAAGTCTTCCTGGTAACAACAAAATGACGGTGATCTTCCTTGTTGAGTTTTTAGCATAAAAAAGCCGTCATTTCTACAAATGACGGCGAAATAACGGACAATTTTTTTGAAATAACGGATCAGCTTTTGGCGCTGTCCGGATCGAGAACTACGACCGATTTACCCAGCATCAACGTGGTTTTGCTCTGAATCTCCTTGGGAATTTCCGGAACTACTTCCAGCGGATAGTTTGCATCGAGTTTGGCCGTCAGGTTGCCGTCGTCATCGATTTTCCAATCCAGCTTGATTCGCCCGTAAGCGGTGGGCAATGCTACTTTGACGGATTTTACCGCGCTGACCGCCGGATTGAAATAGATGGTGGCAAAACCCGGCGTGGCCAGACGGATGCCCGCGATTTCCTGAATCAGGTAGGAACTGCTGGGGACGGTCTTGTCCAATGCCAGTCCCGGTGTGATTGCCTTGTCACTGGCAATAGTCCGGTGGCAGAAACGCAGGTAATCTAGTGCCAGATCGGAGCGGCCGTAGGCATACAGGGTATCGAGCAGGAACATCTGGGAGATGATTCCGACGCGGTCCGGAGTGAGCTCGGCAAATGGATTTTCGCTGTTGAAGAAATGAGCGAAGATCGCATCGGCCTGCTCTGGCAACGCGATACCTGAATAGAGCGCTGCGATATTGGTGAAAAGGGAGCAGCTCTCCGACATCTTGCCGTCAACATAGCAGTCGGCATATCGTGCCAGTTTTTCATTATAGGTCAGATTACGCACTTTGGTTGCGACTTTTGACGCCTTATAGCGCATATCTTCAGCCTTGTCTTCCTCGCCCATATTCTGGTAGAGTTCGGCGGCGGAGAAAAGCGCCCGGCAATAGAGGGCATTCAGCCCGGTGACCATGCCGCGCTTGTCGACTTTTGTCTCCTTGCGGAAGAAGGAAATATTCTTCCAAGGTTCAAATTCGTCGAGCAGGCCTGTTTCCGGGTCAGTGGATTTCTGAATGAACTTAATCAGGCGTTCGACCCGTGGCATGATCTTTTCAATGAATGAATAGTCGCCGCTGAACTTGAAATATTCCTGGATCCAGAGCGGGAACATCAGCATCTGGTCGATGTCGTTTTGAGTGACGACACCAAAGGGGGAGGTTGGCAGTGACCCATCCTCGTACTGTGTGAGCGCATATTCCCGCAACGCTTTGCGGGTCAGGTTGTAATCGCTGAACAGGTAATATGAATTACGTGACAGGATACAGGTGTCGCCGAGATATTGAGCCTTGCGATGGAAAGGCGTTCCGATAAAATAATTCTTGGCCGCCAGCAGTGACAGATAACGGCTGATGTCCCAGATGTCGTTTAATTCCTCATCGGAACAGCTGAAGAACGAATCCTTGCGGTAGTTTTTCGAGTAGTGGACGACAAACAGGCCTTTGACGTTGACCTTTTCCGCGCACTTCCGGGTGGAAACCATGATATAACGGAAACAGCATGGTTCGTATTTCATCCAGTTGGTGCCTCCGGAGCGGAGTTTCAGGGTGTCGACGCTTCTGGCGTTATGGTTGTTGATCGGGATCTTCAGGCTGTTGAGGGTTTCGCCGTAGCAGACATCAACGACATCGCCCATCTTCGCTTCGAAAGAGATGCCGGGGAAGCCGTAACGCAGGAATCCCATGTCGTAGACTACAAACTCATAACGGTCGAGAGTGATTTCTCCACCGCTCTGAATATCCGTGGCTTTGACCTCAAAAGTGCTGCCGTCCAAATAGGCCTGGGCATCGTTGATCATGGATTTTTCATTAAGGCAGGTGCCGCAGAACTCAACCTCGTCACAGAGTGATGACGTGATCTCGCTGAACGCCTTGTGTAACGGGCCGAAAACATTCCACCCTTCCATGGCCGATTTGTCCTCGGCGTTACGGAAATGCATGGTTCCCTTTTTCACGTTGGCAAAGGATAACAATGCCCCCATGCTGGCCATTCTTACCTGTTGAACGACAATAATCTCGTTCCACCCGGCGCGGAACGCGATGGAAAACTCGACGGAATTGGATTCCCGGGTGGCTTCGAAGAAGCATATCTGTTTGCCGTTTACCAATATCCGGCAGGGATCGTCGCAATATAAGGTGACATGACGCGAAATATTCTCGTCGACGTAGATGTATGTTTTTGCCGCATAAGCGCCGCTTTTGCTGATGACGTCTTCGAAGTGTACTTGAACCATCATGGCGACCGGGTCAAGGGTGCCTTTGGTTTCTACATCCCAGGTCTGGGATATCTCTTCGAACTCCGGCGCTTCAAACGGCATAACCTCCAGCCGACAGGGGAATGATTCAACCGGAGCCGAATACTCGCAGAACTGCCAGCCGTGATCGAAATAATTGTCGGCACGCCAGCCGCGCGGATAGTTGTTCAGGTCGCAAACTTCCACAAACTCCAGGAATTTGCCTTTGCGGGGGCGGGCCTGCTGATAGCATTTGCCTGGGAATATTTTCCAGTCCGGGCCGGTGGCGACGGCTATTTCGCCGTTAATATTGAGCTGGCACCAGAGGCCCGGCGCTTTGGGGTGATCGTAGTAGGTGTCAAAATTAGAGTGATGCGCGACTATGGCAATGACATTGACCCCTGTGACCATGTAAAAAGACAGATCATAAAAATCGGCATAGGAGATGCCCTGAGGCGCCGGGGAGGGACCACTGCCGACAAAGCGGCCGTTGACAAACAGTTGGTAGGAATGATTGGCGCTGATCCAGAACTCCGCATCGACGCTGCTCTGGTTCAAAGTGAAACATTTGCGGGCGAACAGATAACTGTCTTCGAGGTCGAGCAGCGAACCGTCCCAAATCCATTTTGCGGTGATCTTTTCCGGCAGTACAGTATTTCCCATTATCAAACCCCTTGTTTTACAAGATAAAAATAACACGAACCGACGACAAATCAAATCATTTGTCTGTTTCCTGCAAAAAAATACGATTTTATCGCGTTGATCGATTCGGGATTTCTAGTAAGAGGGAAAAAAAGACCGGCCGAAGCCGGTCAGAAATATATAATCGATGAACCAAAACTTCATCGTAAGGGAGACTAGATCATTTCTATTATCTCTTAAGAGATAAGATAGCACGGAAATCCGCATTTACAAAATGATAATGCCATTTTCTACAAAAAATATTACAAGGTGGTTTTACAATCGTTTTACAATTGCTTTACACCGTTATGACAACTTCTGTTATAAGCCTGCCATATTATCTTTAGAAACCAAAACAAAGGGCAGGAGCAATCATGAAACGATTATTTATTGTACTTTCCATCCTATGGGGTTGTTGGGCATTACAGGCGGCCGAACCGTCGATTAACGTCACCGGCGATGCCGAAGTCAAGGTCGTTCCCGACCGCATCACCATAATTATGGGCGTCGAAACGCATGACGCCAATCTGGAAACCGCCAGGAACGGCAACAACGAAAAAATCCGCAAAATCCTCGAATCCCTCCGGAAGAACGATGTTCCCCAAGGGAATATCCAGACCGATACCCTGTCGATATATCCGCATACCAGTAGTTACAAGATCATCAGTTATCAGGTCAACAACAACGTCTCGATTCAGTTACAGGATCCGGCGGCGGTGGAAAAGGTAGTTGCCGACGCCATCTCGGCTGGGGCCAATGTGATCCGCGACATCAATTTCAGCCATTCCGAGCTGCGCAAATACCGTGACCAGGCAAGAGCCATGGCTCTGAAGGCCGCCCGCGAAAAAGCACAGGATATGGCCGCGGTATTGAATCAGAAAATCGGACGTCCGCTCAGCATCAGCGAGAACTTGTCGCCCTACAATTATTACAGGTGGGGGCGGAATATGGCCTTTAATACCATGCAGAACGTTTCACAGAGCTTCGGCGGCAACAGTACCGACTGCGACACCCTGGAGCTGGGAAAAATATCCATTCGCGCCAATGTAGGCGTAACTTTTGAATTGAAAAATGAATAATCATAAACTCTATTAACAAGGGAGGATATCATGAAAAAGTCATTATTGCAATATCTGTTTACGGGAGTGCTGCTTCTGGCCTCCGGGCTGGGAATCGCCGCTCCGACTATTACATTGACCACGGAACTGGAAAAAGGCGTGTTGCCGGCGAATACCCGGCAGGATGCACTGGTCAAAATCTCTATTTTCGCCCCGCCGGAGCCCTCGCCGCAACCCGAAAAGAAGGCGAGGGTCAATCTGGCCGTCGTCCTCGACCGTTCCGGTTCCATGGGCGCGCAGATGAAGTTGGAGAGAGCCAAGGAAGCCGCTATCACCGCACTCAATATGCTCAGCGGTGATGACCTCTTTTCCCTGGTAATCTATGACGACAACGCCGAAACAATCGTACCTGTCACCCCGGCGACGGCGGACATGAAGGGAAGAATAATCTCCCATATCCGGGAAATACGTACCGGCGGCAGTACCGCGTTGTTTGCCGGAGTCTCCATCGGTGCCAATGAGGTACGCAAAAACTGCAAGGAAAACTTCGTCAATCGCATTATCCTGCTCTCGGACGGTCTTGCCAATGTCGGCCCATCCTCCCCGCAGGAACTTGGCCGCCTCGGTGCGTCACTCATCAAGGAGAAGATCTCTGTGAGCACGGTTGGCGTCGGCAGCGACTACAACGAGGATCTGATGACCGCGCTTTCGCAGAACAGCGATGGTAACTTCTATTTCGTCGAAAACAGTCGCGACCTGCCCAATATCTTCTCGAAGGAACTGGGGTCCGCGCTGCAGGTTGCCGCCAAATCGATCCGTGTCAAGATCATCTGTCCGGAAGGCGTCAAGCCCAAGGGCATCCTCGGCCATGAATGCCGCATCAACGGCAACACCATCGAGATGAGTTTCAATCAGGTCTACTCCGGCCATGAAAAGTCTCTGATACTGCAACTGGAGGCTCCGCCGAAACCCGACGGCGCCAGTGAGCAGCTTGCCACTGTTACCCTAGATTATGCCTCGATCACCGACAATCGCGAACAGCGGCTCCAGAGACAGATCAACGCCACCTACAGTGCCGACAGCAAGGTAGTAGATACCAACCTCAACCGTAAGGTTCAGGCGGAAGTAGCGGTCCAGAAGAGCGCTGTCATGCGCGAAGAAGCCGTCAAGCAGGCCGACAAGGGCGATTTCGACGCCGCCCAGAATACGCTCCAGCAGGCTGCGGTTCAGCTCGAGGTTACGGCGGAGGAAACCGGCGACGAAAGCTTGAAAAAACAGGCCGATACATTGCGCGAACGCCAGAACGATATGGCCAAGAGCAAGAATGACGCCCGGCAGTACAACGTCAGCCGCAAGCGCATGAAGGGCGAAAGCTATCAGGTCAAAAACTCACAAGTATATCAGCAATAAAGCCGGAAAGGGGAATCATATCATGAATCGAAAAGCAACAATGAAATGGTGGGCAATACCCGTGGCGGGACTGCTGGCCGCCGCCGCGGCTTTCTACGGCTGCAAGTCGTCGGAAAATTTACAACCCAAAGCCGTGAAAAAGGGCGGCATGTCGGCGCATACTATTGCCTCGTGCTCTGTGGAGGCAAAACCGTCCGGAACCCCGATGCCTGACTGTGCCCCGATGCCCGCCGCTAAAACCGAGGCCAAAAGATGTAACGATGGGAAATTCGGCAATTTATTGTACCTTGACGGGCATGTCACTCCTTACGACGCTGTCGCAAGTAAGCCGGCGGCGGACGGCATCAATCGCAGTACCGTGCCGGCGGGATTCAATACCGAAGAATACAAATATTACGAAGAAAACGGCTTCGACGCCGTGGCCAGCAAACCGCTCTCGACCTTCTCCATTGACGTCGACACCGCCTCCTATGCCAATGTCCGGCGCTTCCTGCAGCAGGAGAACAAGTTGCCGCCCGCCGACGCCGTCCGCATCGAGGAATGCGTCAACTATTTCAGTTATGACTATCCCGAACCGAAGGGAGACATGCCCTTGCAGACCAGTATGGAGCTTGCCGCCTGTCCCTGGAATGTCGGGCACGATCTGCTGCTGATCGGCCTTCAGGCGAAAAAGGTCGACCGCGAAAAGCTGCCGCCGAGCAACTTTGTCTTCCTGATCGACTCGTCGGGCTCGATGACCGACGACATGCCGCTGGTCAAACAGTCCATGTGCATGTTGGCCGACCAGATGCGTCCCTGCGACCGCGTGGCCATCGTCACCTATGCCGGGTCCGCCGGGCTGGTGCTCCCGTCGACTGCCGGGGATTACAAGAAAATCATCACCGAAAAAATCAATAATTTACAGTCTGGCGGCTGTACCGCCGGAGCTCAGGGGATCAATCTGGCTTATCAGGTGGCTGAGGAATATTTTATCAAGGGCGGCAGCAACCGCGTAATCCTCATTACCGACGGCGACTTCAACGTTGGCTTGAACAGCGAAGGTGAACTGGTCCGTATGATTGAAAAGAAGCGCGATAACAACGTCTTCCTGACCGTGCTGGGCGTCGGCATGGGCAACTACAAAGACAACAAGATGCAGATGCTTGCTGACAAGGGCAACGGCAATTACATCTATCTGGACAACATCCGCGAGGCCCAGAAGGCACTGGTCAACGAAATGACCGGCAACATGTTCGCGGTGGCCAAGGACGTCAAGATCCAGATCGAGTTTAACCCTCGCTTCGTCAAGGGATATCGTCTGGTCGGCTATGAAAAACGCATGCTCGCCGACCGTGATTTTACCGATGATACCAAAGACGCCGGAGAAGCCGGGGTTGGACATCAGATCACCGCACTCTATGAGCTTATTCCCGCCGCGTCGGAGGAAAACATCAACGCCCCCGCGCCGCTGGAATTTCAGAAAACTACCGTGGTCAGCGACAAGTTGATCAATTTCAAGCTGCGCTGGAAGACCCCGGAAGGCAAAAAGAGCACCGAATGGATCGGATATTGCACCGCCGAAAAAGCCGCCAAGCCCTCGGAAAATTTCCGTTTTGCCTCCGCCGTGGCGGAATTCGGCTTGCTGTTGCGTGATTCCAAGCTCAAGGGCAATGCCTCGTGGCAACAGGTCATCGATCTGGCCCAGAGTGCCCGTGGTGTTGACCGCGACGGCAACCGCGCCGAGTTCGTCAAACTGGCGGAAACCGCAAAACTCCTTGACAACCGCAATTCCTGCAATAAGCTAATAGCGGAATCAAATAATAAGGAACCCCAACAGTAACCTATGAAAAGCAGCCGGATAATCATTATCATGAGCCTGACAGCCGGGGTGGCCGCCGCCGCCCTGGGGTTTACCGCTTTTCGCTTGGCCAGCCACGAACAGCAGTTCCGCCAGAATGAGATCCGGGGCATTCTCAGTTCGGAATGTCGGCTACTTGCAGACCGTACCACCACCGCCATTGCCACAGTCAGGGATCAGCTGGAACAATTGGCCGCCGAGACCTCGCCGGACAAGAAAGCCGTGATCGCCTTGCGCCAGAGCAATCCGTTGATCCGTGAAACCTTTCTTGCCGATGATCGCGGAAGTCTGCTCTACCCCCTGGCTGATGTCGATTTTTCACGACGCTATGAGACGTTATTCGTTGAACTGGTCAGCGCCAACCACCGCGACGCCGACATGTTCGCGAATGTCACTCCACCGCCGAGGCGATCTAATATTGTCGTATCTAAAAGTAAAACCCGGCTCGGGCGGGAGGCCACTGCTGATGTTGTAATGGAACCTCAAACCATCATCCCACAGCAGCGAATCATGCAGCAAAAGGCCGCCGCTCCGGCAATTGTCGCCGAACAGCAGGAAAAGATCCGGATGATGTCGCGTTTTGGTGTCATCGTCAAAACGTCGGATCGGGGCTGGATCCCGTGGTTTACGGGCAATAGTTTTTGTCCGTTAATTTGGGCAAAATGTCGGAAAAAACCGTCAAAAATTGTCGGCATTGAGGTGGAAATGGTGGCTATGCAAAGTCGGATCGTGCCGTTATTTCCGCAGAACTTTCCCCGTTATTTCCGTTTTGAAATGACGGATTCGCAGGGAAAAGTGATCTTTGCGTCAGGTTATCACCCCGGCAGTGACGGAGAAAAAAAGGCGCTGACCCCTGAAGTTATCCTTCCGGTTTCAGACGCACTGCTCCCGGGGTGGCAGGTTCGCGGATATACGGTTCCATCGCTGGTTCCAGCAGGAAATTATCTGTTCGCACTGATGTTGCAGATCGCCTCGCTGCTTTTGATTATCGGAGCCTGCGGGGGCGTTGCCCTCTGGCTGGTGCGGCGCGAAATCGTTGCGGCCGGGCAAAAGACCAGTTTTGTGGCGAATGTTTCACATGAGTTGAAAACTCCGTTGACCAGTATTCGGATGTATGCGGAAATGCTCCATGATCATCCTGATCGGTTGCCGATGGAAAAAAGAAGCAGGTATCTGGGGGTTATCCTTTCGGAAAGCGAACGGCTCTCGCGCCTGATTGCCAATGTGTTGGATTTCAGCAGAATTGAAGCCGGAAAAAAGAAATATAATCCGGTCAAAGTCGTGTTGGCAGAGATGTTACATGAGATAGCCGAGCATTGGAAGGATCCTCTGTTGAAAGCGGGAATGACTCTTGAATTACAGTTGCCGGAAGATCCTGCGGAAGTCCAAATCGACCGTGATTCTCTGGTGCAGGTGCTGCAAAATCTGCTTTCCAACGCCATCAAATACGCGGAGGGCGGCAATCTCGTACGGCTTGCACTTTCGCGCCACAACCGTAAATGGCAGCTGGCGGTTAGCGACAACGGTCCCGGAATACCACCCGGTTGTCGGCGCAAGTTATTCCGTAAGTTTTATCGCTGCGATGACCGCTTGACGGCGGAAAAGTCCGGCAGTGGCCTGGGGCTGGCTATTGCCCGTAAACTGCTTCGCGATCAGGGCGGAGAACTTGTCTTTCAACCCGTGCCTGGATCCGGTGCCTGCTTTATCATTACTTTACCGGGAGAAAAATCATGAAAAACGTAAAAATACTGGTTGCCGAGGATGACGTCAACATCCGCAACGGCTTGGTCGATGCTCTGGAAATGGAAGGTTACGAGGTTCGGGAAGCTCCGGACGGCAGCGAAACATTACGCCTTTACACCCAATGGCAGCCTGACCTGCTCCTCCTTGACCTGATGATGCCGAAAATCAGCGGATTCGAGGTTTGCCGCAACATCCGCAACGGTAACCGCGACCTGCCGATCATTATGCTCACCGCCAAAGGCGAGGAGATCGACAAGGTTCTCGGGCTGGAGCTGGGCGCTGACGACTACATCACCAAACCGTTTAGCGTCCGCGAGCTGCTTGCACGGATTTCCGCAGTGTTGCGCCGCAGTCAACGCGCTCATGAGGATTGCCCCGGCAATGCCAATGAATTTATGTTTGCCAATATTGCTGTCGACGCCGCCCGCATGACGGCGCAAACCGCTTCCGGCGAAACGGAATTGACTGCCAGGGAAATAGATCTGCTGCGTTTCTTTTCCGCCCATCCCGGAGAGGTAATGGAGCGAGACCGCATTCTTGCCGCAGTCTGGGGCAACAACTACGGCGGTTTTTCGCGGACGCTCGACCAACACATCGCCCAGCTGCGCAAAAAAATTGAAGTTGACCCCAAAGCTCCTGCTTTAATCGAAACGGTCTACGGCATCGGCTATCGCTTCAAACCGTAATTTTGGATTGAATGCGTCAGGGGTATAGATCGTGTTGAATCTTCTGCCGGTATTCGCGCGGGCTGAACCCGGTAAAAATTTTGAACTGGTGGCTGAAGTGATATGGGCTGAAAAAACCAAGGCGTTCGGATATTTCCGCGATGGTATATCCCGATGAGAGCAAGAGTTCCTGTGCCAGTCCGATTCTGCGCTGATTGAAATAGTGAATAGGTGACATTCCGGTAGTTTCCTGGAATAGACCGGAAAAGCGGGAGGGGGACAAATTGATCGCTGCCGCCATCTCCTTCAAGGAGATATTGCGGTGGAGGTTTTGCCGCATCAAGTTCAATACCGGGGCCAGCCGGGAAAAGTTTCCCAATTCATTCAGCAATTGTGATTTAGGTGATGAATTGGAAAGTATGGTTTCCAACAGCTTATAACCTTTCAGTTGACAGTCGATCGCCCTTTCCAGCGGATTAACAGATGCGGCTGCGGTATTGAGTGCCACCATCTCCTCCCGCATGGTCTCCGCCGTTTTTCCGGTAAACTTCTGCGGCAGATCGTATAGTCGCAAAAGATCGAGACCGTGAAAAATATTAACGCGAAAATGACACCAGATGCTGATGTACTCTCCGTTATCGCCATCAATATCGCTGAGGCTGTGCCTGACATTGGCGGGAATTATGAACGCGTCGAAATCTTCAACACAATAAGTTTGATGTTCAAGCAAGACCTTTACTCGGGCGCCGACCGCACTGACGCAAACGGTCCAGGGAACGGTTCGCCACCCCACCCCGCCGGGTTTGATCAGTCGGGTTGTCGCTCCGCTATGATATTCAAAATTGATGCTAGGTGTTGAGATCATAATATTCCAAATAGTAATTATTTATATTTTTATAATATAATAGTATATTCA
>QKAL01000087.1 GCA_003246475.1 Lentisphaerota bacterium | reverse complement strand
TGTTAATATTTATATACAATATTCGAATATTGAAGCATATGCAAGAAATAATATTTAGTTATCGTAATTATTTTTGAGGAGATGAGGATATTATGGCAGGTATGGGCTACCGGTTTGCGATTGCGCATTTAGTGGTAGAATTGTGGATGCGGGGTGCATAGGTGTGACAATCGAATAGGCTTTACGGTATCTTGCTGGTGAAATGCCGATGCATGCGGTAAAGCGGCGAATGAAGTGATAATGGTCGGCATAACCGAGATAATCGGCGATTTCGCCGATCTTCAGCCGGGTTGAGCAAAGCAGTTCCCCGGCTTTTTTCATTTTCAGCTGATCGATGTAATGCTTGGGGGTCATTCCGGTGGTGGTGCGGAACAGCGTTCGCAAGTGGTTGGCGCTGATGTTGCAGTACTCTGCCATCTCCTCGACGGTCCACCATTTCCCCGGCGCGGCGTGCAACTCCTTGAGCAACTGTTCCATATGTCGGTGGGGTGTGGTGTGGCGGGCCGAGTTTTCCCTGAACAGGTCGAGAAGCAACTGTTGCAACATGATATTGGCTTCAAATTGCGACGCTATTCCGGGGTCACGTACTTTCTGGATGATGGGCAGCAAACGGCGCTCGCTGCCGATACGAAGGATGCTGTTGCGAATGATCCCGGCCTGCAACAGCGCATCGGCGGTCGGCCCGAGAAAACAGATGGAGTCCTCAATAAAATATTTTTCAAGTCCGCCGTATTCGTGTTCCTTTCCCGGTACCACCAATACTCCGTCGCCCGGCTTCAGCTGCTGTATCGTCCCATCATCGTGGTCGTAATAAAAGCCGTCGCCGCCGATCAGATGCGTCAGCGCGTAATAGGGGAAGCGACGTGGCGGCAATGTTTTTTTTATCCCGCTCCTGACCTTTTCGTAAAAAACGGCGATTCTCAGCCCAGACCGTGACACCTTGTCGGTCATGGCTAAGGGTATCGGCGAATAATTGACTTCCCCGTCAATGTGTTTTTTGCGATTATCCACTGTGGAAAAATCCATTTTTTATTGAGATATAAACGTTATAATTAATATATATCCAGGCTGTTAATGATTAAATAATAGTTTTAGATTAAATGTTGATTTTTACAAAAAATATAAATGGAGAGTAACGATGAAACAGTTTTTCTGGCGCCGTGAACAAACCCCGGCGGAGGTCGATGCCGCGTTGATGGTATTGTCGGATGAGTTTTCAATTGCCCCGGAACATGGCGGTAAGGAATTGGTTTTCAAGGAGGTCAATTCTCCCGGAACGCTGAAAGTAACGGAGCAACGTTCGGGAGTAGTGATCGAGTACGGCAGTTTCAATGGTGCTATGCGTGGTATCGGTATTGCATTGGCGGGGATGGCGGCGGACGAAAAAACGGTATTTTCTTCGTTGGGGATCATGCTGGATTGTTCGCGCAACGCGGTGATGACTGTAGCGCACCTGAAGAAATGGCTTTGCCGCCTCGCACTGATGGGTTACAACCAGGCCATGCTCTACACCGAAGATACCTATGAGCTCCCCGACGAACCATATTTCGGCTACATGCGTGGTCCCTATACCATGGCGGAGATGAAAGAGACAGATGCCTTTGCCGGAAAGCTTGGCATTGAGATGATTGCCTGCATTCAGACTTTGGGGCATCTTGAACAGATTCTGCAATGGTGGGCTTATGATGGCGTCCGTGATACCGCCAGTGTTCTGATGGTGGATGAACCGAAGACATATACGCTGATTGAGAAGATGATTAATTTCTGGTCGGAAGCCCTTGCCTCGCGACGTATACATATCGGCATGGATGAGACCCATGACCTGGGGCGTGGCCGTTTTATGGATCGATACGGTTATGAGCGTGGTTTCGATATTTTCAATCGTCATCTGACTAAAGTCAATGGCATCTGCGCAAACCATGGTTTGAAGCCGATGATCTGGTCTGATATGTATTTTCGCATGGGCAGTAGAAACGGCGACTATTATGACAAGGACACTGTGATCCCCGAAGATGTGAAAAAGAAGATTCCCGAGGCTGTTGATCTGGTTTATTGGGACTATTATCATCGTGATGAGGAATTTTATGCCGACTGGATCCGGCGTCACCGCGATCTGGGGCACGAGCCGTTGATGGGTTCTGGCGTGTGGACCTGGAGCCGTTGGTGGTATGATCGTGAGATCACCGAAGCCACGGTCAAGCCCTGTGTCGACGCGTGCCTCAAGGCTGGATTAAAAGAGATCTTTTTTACGCTTTGGGGTGACGATGGTGCATATTGCGAGTATGATTCCTGCCTGGCCGGGTTGTGCTGGTCTGCCGATCTTTGTTTTGGCGGCACCGGAGACGCGGGCAAGATGGAAAAGATATTTTATGCGATAACCGGCGGCAGCTATCGTAATTACTTGTCTGCCGCGGCGATGGAACCCTACCGAGATACGGAAACGGTTAGTCTCAGTAACATCATCTGGGATGATCCGATGTTGGGCAAATGGTACAAAGAAATGGAAAAAATGGATTGTGGGCTGACTCTCGCTGTGAGCGGACATGTTCAGAAGCTTTCCCGGCAGTTGGAATCGGTACGCGGCGATGTGGCATGGGCAGATGTCAATCATGCTTGGCTTCTGACCCGCTTCGTTCAAGCAAAACTTCAGACGATGACGGCTTTGTATGGCGCTTACGAGAGTCGGGATATGGCGGCGCTGCGTATGGTTAAAGACCGGATGATTCCCGAAACGGTCGGTGCGCTCCGTGAGTTTACCGCGTCATTTCGCAAACAGTGGCTCCGGCGCAACAAGCCGTTTGGGTTGGAGACGATGCAGGTGCGTTTCGGTGCAATGTTTGCCCGCTGGGAAGAGGTTGTTTTGCGTTTAGAGGAATATCTTGACGGTGCGATTGATACGATACTGGAATTGGATTTAAAACTTGACAGCGACAGGGCGATGGCCGGCTGGGGCTGGTATCGCAAATGGCCGTCCGGCTCGATTATTGTCTGAAGTCCGAACGTATTTTCAGCGGTCTTTCGGCGTATTGACGCGGAGGACCGCTTTTTTTTATAATATGGGTTGAAAAGCTTTTTCATCCTGCTACTTTATCAGCGGTTTTAATTCAGGAGGAGGGCCGATGCAGGATATAGTCAGGATGATTCGCGGGTTCAAGCGCTTTAAGCAGAATTACTTTCGTGACGATGCCAAGCTGTTTGAGAGTTTGAAATCGGGGCAGAATCCCAGGACACTGGTGATCGGATGCTGCGATTCCCGGGTTGATCCAGCCCTGCTGACCGGTTCGGCTCCCGGCGATATTTTTGTTATCCGTAATGTGGCGAATCTGGTTCCGCCGCACGATTCCAGTTCCGGTTTTCACGGGGTGAGTTCCGGGATTGAATATGCGGTTCGGGTGTTGAAAGTCAACGACATCATTGTTCTGGGGCATTCCGGCTGTGGTGGGATTAATGCGTTACTCAATGCGGAAAAGCTGCAGCATACCGAATACATCCTTAACTGGATGGAGATAGCCCGTCCGGCACTTGATGCCATCCAGCATGAGTTGCATGATAAGCCTTTAGAATTGAAATGCCGGGCCTGTGAGGAGGCGGCGCTGCTGGTGTCCATCGACAATCTGCTGACCTTCCCCTGGATCAAGGAGCGGGTTGATGCGGGAACGCTGGCGATCCATGGCTGGTATTTCGATCTTCATTCGGGACAACTGCTGGCGTTTGACCCGAATTGCGGTGAATTTGTCAAGCTGGCTTGACGGATATTCCGGATTTATCCCAATACCCGGCATTTTATACGTGACGGGATATTGACTTTTCTTCGCTCTGATTATCTAATTGTATATATGGCATTGTAATTGCGTTTTATCCAATTTGGGGAAAGAAAACCGTATCGGGCAGGGGCGGCAAAATGAAACTGCGGACTAAAATCACGCTTGTGAACATCATGGTATTGTTGTTTGCCATTGTGATTACCCTTTCGATACTGTTGCATAATATCTATCGCGAAAAAGACAAAGAGCTGGAGCAGATCCGCCGTTTCGAGGATGAACGAGCCCGTCAGTCGCTTAAAAATATGATGGAGATCGGTTTCAACATCGTTGAAAACAACTATGCCAACAGTAATAACAAAAACTATCTGGTTCAAACCTACGGTACTACGCTGGTAAATACCATAAATTGCCTGGACGTGTTGATGTCTTCCGGTTTTGGCAAAAACGTTCCCGAACTGCAGATTCTGAGTTTCAAGGAGGCTTCCCGGCGGATCAGTCCGGAAAACGTGGTGTATTGGATAGCGGATGGCGGCAGCGGTGAGGTGTTGGCGTGGAATACGG
>QKAL01000305.1 GCA_003246475.1 Lentisphaerota bacterium | reverse complement strand
TCGCTTAATTACCAAGAGGATAGAAAGATGGTGGAGCTGAGGGGATTCGAACCCCTGGCCTATACGTTGCGAACGTATCGCTCTAGCCAACTGAGCTACAGCCCCATCTTATGGACGGAATAAATCTATGGCTTTTTTCTGTTTTTTCAAGTATAAATTACATTATATTAAAAAAATTATTTTGTTCATAAGAAAACACGATCATGGAAACCTGTCGCCGCAAAATGCCAGGAATATTTATACCCGCAGGGAATGTCAAAACATAAAATCTGACTGAACCGGGGATTATTTCACGAGGCATGGAGAAATTGCGGTATCTGACATTTTTTTGTTTTAAAATAGAGAAAACCGTATTCATATTCCAGTGTCATTAATGTGATTTTCACCCTGAGTATAACCCCGCGGAAACACACAAGAAAGCGGGGAGAACAGATCTCCCCGCGCAAAGCAACCAACCATCCTCGAACTTACTGCTTGTGCGAGGGACGGATCCAGGAATATATCGTTTCCCGTGTATTCTGGAAGAACGCATACAGACCCGGGATAAAGACAATGCCGATGATCGTTGCCGCCACCATCCCGCAAAAGGTGGTGATCCCGATCGCCTTACGGCTTCCGGCTCCAGCCCCTGTCGCAATCACCATCGGGAATACCCCGAGAATGAACGAGTAGGCTGTCATCAGTACCGCACGGTAACGTATTCTCGCGCCGCTCATGGCAGCTTCTTCCACAGACTTGCCGGCCTCGCGCTCCTGCTTGGAAAACTCCACAATCAGAATCGCGTTCTTGCTGGCCAGTCCCACCAGCATAATCAAACCCAACTGCGCATAGATGCTCAGCGGCGTAATCTCTCCAAGCATGGTGAATATCATCATCCCACCCAGCGCACCGAGAGTCGCCACGGCAATCGAAAGAATAACCGAAGTCGGCACCGTCCAGCTTTCATACTGTCCGACCAGGAACAAATACCCGAACAGCAGGGCAAAACCCATCAGAATGACGATCTTGCCTTCGTTACGCTGTTCCTGAAAGCTCATGCCGGTCCAGGCAATACGGTAATCACCGGGCAGTTTCTGATTAGCCAGCGCCTGAAGGTCGCGCATCGCCTGACCGCTGCTCGAACCCGGTTTCAGCATGACTTTGACATCTGCCGCCATAAACTGCGTAAAACGTTCCAACTGTCGCGGGCCAACCACATAACGCAATGAGGCGATTGCTGAAAGCGGAACCATTTTTCCACCTTTGCTCATGATATTTATCTGCTCGATATCATTGATCGTACTGCGGTTCTTCGCCTCAGCCTGCATCTTGACTTTGAACGCATAGCCATAAAGATTGAAGTCGTTCAAATAGTAGGATGCCAGTTTACTCTGCAGTGAGTTGAACACCCGGCTGACCGGAATATCCAGAGCTTCAGCCTTGGCGCGATCCAGGTCCAGATAGAGTTGCGGTGTATTGGCGTCAAACGAACTGAACGCAATCATAGTTTCCGGCATCCGGTTGATCTCTCCCAAAAACGACTGCAACGTGGAAGCAAGTTCCTGCGACGTCTGTTCGCCAGTGGCCTGGAGTTCGAAAGTAACGCCACCAGTCACTCCCAGCCCCATGATTGCCGGAGGGGGAAACACATTGATACTTGCCGATGGAACCGCCATACATACACGACTGACTTTACCAAGGATTGAGTTTATACTCAGGTCCGGTTTTTTCCTCAGGCTCCAGTCATCCATTTTGACAATAAGCATGCCCACGTTTTCCCCGTTACCACCAACCAGGCTGAACCCGCTCACCGCGATCACATCGTTGACACCAGGGATTTTTTTGATATTTTTAGTAGCCTCCAGCAGAACATTATCCGTACGCTTGATCGTGGCGCCCGGCGGGAGTTGAACTGCACAGAACAGCACGCCCTTGTCCTCCTGCGGCAGGAACGAGGTCGGCATCTTTTTAAAGAGGAAATAGTTACCTGCCAGAACAATTCCAAAAAGTATCACCATCACAATTGCCCGGCGAACCAGAAAACGAGCCGCGAACAAATACGATTGAGAGGAGAATTGCAACAGGCTGTTAAACCACAGAAAAAAACCTTTCGGCGGCCGGTGATGACGCAACAGGACCGAGCATAACGCCGGACTCAAGGTCAACGCATTGACGGTCGAAATAACGATCGCCGTACACATGGTGACGGCAAACTGCTTGTAGATAGTTCCAACCATACCTTCATAAAAGCCGACCGGAGCAAAGATTGCCAGCAACACCAGGGTAGTGGCAATGATCGCGCCGGTAACCTGTCGCATCGCCTTGATTGCCGCTTCGCGCGGGGAAAGCCCTTCCTCTTCGATCAGGCGCATCACGTTTTCCACCACCACAATCGCGTCGTCAACTACCGAACCGATCGCCAAAATGAGGGCAAACATGGTCAGAACGTTGGCGCTGTAACCGAAAATATAGAGGAAGAGGACCGTACCGATCAGGGAGACCGGAATCGTGGCGGTAGGAATTAAGGTCGCCCGCCAATCCTGTAAAAATATATAGGTGATCAATATCACCAACACCAGGGTCATAAGCAGTGTTTCGATGATTTCCGACATCGTCGCACGGATGAACTGGGTGGGATCGTAGGCAAGCTTCCAGGTCATCTCCTTGGGAAAATACCGCGCCAACTCATTCACCTTTTTATTGGCAGCGTCAATAACCTGCATCGCGTTGGCGTCGTTGTTCCGGTAAATCGCCATCAGCACGGCGGATTTGCCGTTGTAATAGCTGTTGCCGCTGTAGCTTCCGGCGCCGAGCTCCACCCGGGCAATATCCCCCAGGCGAACCTGACGACCACTGTCGCCGCTGCGGATAATGATTTTTTCAAAATCCTCAGCCGTCTTCAACCGCCCCGCAGTGTTGATCTTGTATTGCATCAGATCATTGCTGTACTCCGAACCGACCGAACCGGTTGCCGCCTGCACGTTCTGCGCCTTGATCGCCAAAGCAACCTCTTCGGAAGATATCTTGAGCGCCGCCATGCGCTGCGGATCCAACCAGACGCGCATACTGTAATCCAGCGCACCGAAAATCGTGGCGTTGCTTATCCCGTCAATACGCGACAGCGCATCCTTGACGTTGATACTGACATAATTGCTCATGAACAGCTTGGTCAGTTTCTTGTCCTCGGACATAAAAACAAACACCCCCAGCATATCGCTGGACTGCTTCTTGACCTTGATTCCCAATGCCGTCACCTCCGAGGGGAGCGACGGCTGCGCCCGCTGGATAGCGTTCTGAACATTGACCTGAGCAATGTCAACATTAGTTCCCGACTCGAAGGTTACCGACAATTGATAATTGCCGTTGTTGTCGGATTGAGACGTAAAATAGATCATCTTCTCGACGCCGTTGATCTCCGCCTCCAGCGGGGCGGCAACGGTATCGGCGATAACCTGCGAACTGGCACCAGGGTATAAGGCCTGGACAACAATCTGCGGCGGGGCCACTTCGGGATATTCCGCGACCGGAATCTTCAATATACACATCGCCCCCGCGATGATCGTTACAATCGATATGACTATCGCCAGTTTGGGCCGGCGAATGAAAATTTCCGAAATCATCTGTTTACTCCTTGTCCGCCTGAACCGGATTTACCGGAACTCCGGGAATGACCTTATGCGTCCCGTCAACAATCACTTTCTCTCCGACAGACAGACCTTGGGGAATGATAATATTGGAACCAACCACATCGCCAACGGTAACCCTGCGGCGCACCGCCATGCCATCCGCACCCACGACATAGACATAACTGCCCTGGCTGTCGGACAATATCGCCGACATTTTTACTCCCGGATAAGATTTATCCAGCTTCTTCGACAGCAATACCGTGGCATAACCGCCGGGCAACAGCTTCATTTCCGGATTGCCGAATTCGGACCAGATGGAAATGGTACCGGTACTGTTATCCACAATATTGTCGATAAAGGCAATTTTGCCGGGCAGCGCATATTGCTCACCGTTGGAAAGCCGAACCGCAATACTGATGTTCTGGTTCGGCGAATTGATATTTTTGAACAGATTCAGAAAATCGCGTTCGCTGATCGAAAACCGAACCTGGATCGGATCGACACTGACGATCTTGGCAAGATAGGTACTGGCGGGGCTGACAAAGTTGCCGAAAGTATGTTTCACTTCACCGATACGGCCGGAAATCGGCGCATATATCTTGGTATAGCTCAGATCGTTTTCCGCTTCCAGTAATTCGGCTTTGTTCTGTTCATAGCGGGCCTTGGTCGCGTTGATCAGCCGCTGCGCGTCTTCGTAATTCGATTTCGATACTGCTTCACTGGTAGCCA
>QKAL01000168.1 GCA_003246475.1 Lentisphaerota bacterium | reverse complement strand
GTTATTATACCATATGAGAAAAACCTTATTTTTGTACGATCGCATATTTTACAAACCGGGAGTAATCCGATATGGACGAATTTGACTTCAGTTCCGGGATGAAGAATTTCACCCCGCGAGCCAAACATGTTCTGGTTCTGGCGCAGAAGGAAGCTGAACGCTTCAATCACGATTATGTCGGTACAGAGCATCTGTTGCTGGGGCTTATTGCCTTGGGGGAAGGCGTGGCGGTGTCGGTCCTCACTTCGATGGGGCTGAATCTTAATAACCTCCGTCTGGAAGTTGAAAAACAATGCGGTATTGGCGGCGCGACAAAAAAGGAAGGGGTGGTGCCCTTTACCCAGCGGCTTAAGAAAATTATTATTCTAGCGGCCAAGGAAGCGCAGTCCATGGGATACAATTTCATTGGTACGGAGCACCTGTTGCTTGCCCTGTTGAGAGAAGGCGAAAGTGTGGCGGCGCGAATACTCCGCAATTTGAAGATTGATGTGGAGTCCGTTCGCCGTGAGGTTATAAAATCTCTCGATCCCAATTATCTGCCGGAAAATGAGGATTCTGAAAAGAACAACGGTGATTTCGCCGCTCCGGGAGCCCCGCAGAATGAGCCAGGGTTTAACGCTTTGAACGCCTTTGGACGCGACTTGACCGAGATGGCCAGGAATAATGAGCTTGATCCGGTTATCGGGCGTGAGCGTGAAATAGAGCGGGTTACCCAGATACTCTGTCGCCGGACTAAAAACAATCCGGTCCTGATCGGAGAGGCCGGCGTAGGTAAGACCGCCATTATTGAGGGTTTGGCCCAGGCGATTGCCGGCGGTAATGTACCAGAACTGCTGGCCGGAAAACATATTTTTGCACTGGACCTGCCGCTGATGGTGGCCGGAACGAAATACCGTGGACAGTTCGAGGAAAGGATCAAGGCGGTAATCGATGAGGTCAGAAATTCCGGTAAGGTTATTTTGTTCATTGACGAACTGCATACAATTGTCGGGGCAGGGGGCGCGGAAGGCGCCATGGATGCCGCGAATATTATCAAGCCTGCGTTGTCCCGGGGAGAACTTCAGTGTGTTGGGGCGACTACGATGGACGAATACCGGAAAGGAATTGAAAAAGACGCAGCATTGGAGCGCCGTTTTCAGCCGGTGATTGTCGACCCGCCATCCATCGAGAATACGATTAAAATCCTTCATGGTTTGAAAAAGGTATACGAAGAACACCATCATGTGAAATATACTGACGCGGCGCTGGATGCGGCGGTACGGCTTGCCGACCGCTATATCACCGGGAGATTTCTTCCCGATAAGGCAATTGACGTCATGGATGAGGCGGGAGCCCGTGCCCGTATCAGCAACGTAGTGCCACCGCCCGATACCAGAGAGCTGGAAAAGGAGATGATACAGCTTACCGAGCAGAAGGAAAAGGCGATTGCCGAGCAGCGTTTTGAGGAGGCGGCTCAGTTTCGGGATACGGAGCGGAAATTAAAACAGAAGATCGAAGATATCAATGCCGAATGGAAGAGCAGCGCGAAAAACCGTGCCTCTGTTATCGATGAGAAGGAAATGGCGGAGATTGTAGCCAAATTTACCGGCATTCCGGTCCAGCAGATGGAGGAGGGAGAAAGCGAGCGGCTGTTGCGTATGGAAGGCGAACTGGCCAAGATTGTGGTCGGACAGGAGGACGCGGTATCAATCGTGTCGCGTGCGTTGCGCCGTTCTCGCGCTGATCTCAAGAATCCCGCCCGTCCGATCGGTTCATTCATTTTCCTCGGTCCGACCGGTGTTGGCAAGACTTTGCTCGCCAAAGCTATGGCGGAGTTCATGTTTGGCAGTGCTGATTCTCTGATTCAGGTAGATATGTCTGAATATATGGAGAAATTCAATGTCAGCCGTCTGGTTGGGTCTCCTCCGGGATATGTCGGTCATGGCGAAGGCGGAGAACTTACGGAACGTGTTCGCCGTCATCCTTACTCGGTGGTTCTTTTTGATGAGATTGAAAAGGCGCATCCCGATGTCATGCACATGTTGTTGCAGATACTCGAAGAGGGGAAGCTGACCGATTCGCTTGGCCGTCGTATTGACTTCCGAAACACCGTGGTCATTATGACCAGCAATATCGGGGCTGAACAATTGCTGAAAAACAGCAGTCTGGGGTTCAGTGGCGGAGCTGCTGCCGGTGCGGATAAGATTAAGGAAAAACTTATTGGCGCGGCTAAGCAGTTCTTTAAACCGGAATTTTTGAATCGCGTTGACGATGTGATTATCTTCCGGACCCTCAATCGCGATGATCTCTTGAAAATCGTCAATATTGAGGTGGATAAGGTCAGAAAACGCCTGATGTTCAAAGGATTGGCACTGGATATCGAGGATCAGGCGCTTGACTTCCTGATTGAGAAGGGGTATCAGCCGGAATTTGGGGCTCGTCCGTTGCGCCGTGCGGTGGAACAGTATCTGGAAGACGCGATGGCTGAAGAAATTCTCAAAGGTTATTTCAAGGGAGCGGATCGTATTTCGGTGCGCCTTGATAACAACAAAATACTGTTTTTCCCGGAAAAGGAACCTCAGGTGTCGACGGTCCCGGAGGAAAAAGAAAAAGCGGTAAAAAAGACCGCTCGAAAAAAGTCTCCGGTAACAACGCCCAGGAAAAAGAAAACCGATGGGACGAATACGGAAAAATGATCACTTCGGGCGATGAGGTCTTTGAGATCGTAGATGAGGATAACTGTGTGATCGGGACGGCGCTGCGTTCGGAATGCCATGGCAATCCGGCGTTATTGCATCGAACCTGTCACGTGGTTGTCTTTCATTCCGACGGTAGAGTGTTGCTGCAGAAACGTTCACAATTCAAAGATATTCAGCCGGGGAAATGGGATACTGCGGTCGGTGGGCATCTGATGCCAGGGGAGGACTTTGAAGTTGCCGCCAGGCGGGAGATGCAGGAGGAGTTGGGACTCTCTCCCGACCTGCCGCTGGAATTTCTTTTTGATTCGCGCATCCGCAACGATGTGGAATCGGAAAATACCCGGGTTTTTGCCACAATCTGTGAAGGGCCGTTTAACTTTCCGCACGATGAGATTGATGAAGTGCGTTTCTGGCGGCGCGATGAACTTCTGTCGCCGGAAAATCAGGAGTCTTTTACGCATAATCTGCGTTGTGAACTGCATGAACTGGAGCGGATCGGGCGTTTATGAGTCATGAAGACGGAACAACCGCGGAAAATGTGCCCCGCCTTTCGCCAAAACGGCTGGCATGGCGAAAATTTTGCCGTGATCCGTTGGCTTTGTCTGGCTTGATTGCGGTGTTGTTGTTGTTGCTTCCCGCATTGGCGGCGCCGTTGCTGGCCAACGGAAGACCTTTGATGCTGTATTGTGATAACGTTTTATCATTTCCCTTTCTGCGATATTTTTTTGCGCCGGACAGTACGGAATTTCTGGTGGAGCAGGTATTTAATTATTTATTGATTCTTTTTCCCTTGTACCTGTTTTGCCGCCTGATATTCCGTCGCGCACGCCGGCGTTGGTGTTTTCTGGCTGTTGCGGCGGCGGTGCTGATAATTCCTTTTGTTTTGACGCAAAAGCGGATGGACAAGACCGACTGGCGGCAGATCGCAATGCAATTGAAGGCCGGTGATTTTGCGGTTTTTGCCCCGATTCCGTTTGGACCATTTGAGCAGGCGGCAAAACCGTACCTGAAAACATCGGCAACACACTGGCTGGGGACCGATCAGGTGGGGCGTGATGTATTGTCTCGTATGATTTATGGTTCAAGGGTATCTCTGGCTGTTGGTTTTCTGGCGACGGCACTGGCGATTTTTATCGGGGTGGCGCTGGGGATGTGGAGTGGTTATGAGGGAGGGCGTTTTGACATGTTGATGATGCGCATTGTTGAGATCATCATCTGTTTTCCCACGTTTCTGCTGTTATTGATCCTGATGGCGTTGCTTATGGACAAGGGGTTCAAGCAGTCGATCCTGATAGTTATTGCGGTGATCGGCCTGACGGACTGGACCGGCTTGTGCCGTCTGGCGCGCGGTGAGGTGTTGAAGCTGCGCAATCTACCCTACATTCAGAGTTGTGTTTCGCTTGGGGTTCCGACTTGGCGGATCATGTTGTTTCATCTGCTGCCGAACATCAGCGGTCCGATCCTGGTTTCGTTCAGTTTCGGGATTGCAGGAGCGATTGCGGCGGAGAGCGGCCTGAGTTTTCTGGGGTTTGGGGTGCAGTCTCCAACGGCTAGCTGGGGAGAACTGCTGCGGCAGGCCTTTGACAATCCGTTTGAATACTGGCATCTTACATTGTGGCCCGGGGTGGCGCTTTTCATAACTGTCTGTGCATTCAACTTTACCGGCGAGGGGCTGCGAAAGATTTTTGACCCCCGCGCCAAATAAATTT
>QKAL01000273.1 GCA_003246475.1 Lentisphaerota bacterium | reverse complement strand
AGCATAACCTTTTTGGTTCATTTCTCATTCCATAGGAAAAATGTGGAATTGGAAATGAAGTTGACTTTCCCTCTTACCATCGTTAACCCGTATTGATAGGTCACGCCAGTATATTAGAAAAACAAAATTGTGGTGTGGCCCGTTGGATATATTACAGGCCGAAAACCTTTTGTAACCTTGTTATCGATGCTTCTAGCTGCGCTTCCAGTTGATAATCACTGTAATCGCGTCCTAGTTTGGGGCCTCCGATTTCCAGATAACCGGTCACCTCACGTGCCGGCCAAGAGGCGGCATGGTCGACAATAAGCGATTTAAGTTTTTCAAGATCGACAATCCCGCGTTTCTCTTCGTCTGGAGAAAAACCGAACGTCGCATTAAAAATTTTGTCTGTATTCTTGAAATGAAATTCGCACATATATGGGATGTATTGCTCAAATAACCGGTAATTGTCATAAACAACTTTCCCCCGGATATCGGCAAAACCATGGGAAATATCGCCGCAAACATAAACCGGAACCGTATCATCATGTTGTTGGTGATAGGTATTTAATTCATATAACATTTCCTCTATCTCCTCCGGGAAGGTCGGAGGTTCGGCGGAACACGACATCGGTTCCATTGTTAATCCTTTAAGTCCCTTTGATTTTGCAAAATTCATCAGTTCCTTCATGTGCCGCAGATAACATGCTATTCCATCTTGTTTGCACGACATTCTGTCTCGAAATACTGCGCCGGGGTTTGAGCCGACGTAATCGGCACCAAGTAACGAGGCCACTGCAATGAAGCGTTCATAATTGCGTCGGGCTACAGCTTCGAACGCCGTGTCGGCAATAAAAAATCCTCCAAGTTCGCGGTGGGCGGTAAAACAACTTTGAATCCGGACTTCATATTTTCCTGCAAGGTCCCGCAATCGAACGAAATAATCGTCAGGTAAGGAATAAAGTTCGAAAAAACTGCCAAGCTGTACCCGGTTGATACCATGTCGTCGCAGCAACGCGAACAGCCATTCGTAACTGTAACGGTATTCTACCGGATCGCTTTTAACTCCGAGATGCAGAATCAAATCTTTAGTCTGTTTCATAAATCGCCCCCGATCTTAAAAATGACTTTGTTGAAAAACTTTTTGCGTCCGATAATCGCTTCGAATATCCGGGGGCCATCGGAAAGCGACGGGGTGTCGCTAATTAATGGTGACAGGTTCAGCCTCCCGTCCATATATTCCATTGCTGTGGTCCAGTTATTTTTGCCGGTGGGCATGACTCGTGAATTCCAAGTTCCGCGAATCGTCAATTCCTGTCGCAGGATAACGGAAAAATCCGCAGGGGAAAGTACAAAATCACCACTGATGTTACCCATGAATACAATATGTCCAAAACGATCGGCGGCCAATATTGCCTGGCGGAACGTGGTTGGATGACCACAAGCCTCGACCACCCGATCGACCCCACGCCCGCCGTTGTAACGTCGAATGGCCGTTACCGGGTCGCCGTCCTGAGCCTCTACGCCGATAAATCCCATCGACCGGGCGATGTCCAGTTTTACCGGATCGATATCTACGACAAATACCTTGCTGCAGCCTCCCAGCCGCATCCATTGTGCGGCCATGTTCCCGACTGGACCTCCGCCGAAAACAGCTCCAATGTCGCCGGGTCTGATTCCCAACTTGTTGACTCCATGCAGTGCGACCGCACAAGGTTCCGTCATTGCGGCATGATGTAACGGTACTGTGTCCGGTATCGGCAACAGGTTTTTTTCTGGAACATAAACGTATTCCGCAAAGCCGCCGTTGCGGCGCGATCCGTAATAATCGTAATCGGCGCACTGTGCCAAATCTCCGGTCTCACATGCGGCACATCTGCCGCAGGGGAGTAACGGAAAAACTACCACCCGCGTTCCTGCCGTGATATTACCGTTTTCGGCGCTTTGTTCAATTACGCCGCTGAACTCGTGTCCCATAATCAACGGATAATGATAGGCTCCACCACCATAACCGCGATGCAAATCCGAACCGCAAATCCCTGCATATGCAACCCGAATTAACGCCATTCCCGGCACAGGATCCAAGGCCGTTTCCCGACATTCGAGTTTTTTGTCCGCCGTCAATATTAATGCTTCCATGATCAATTTCCTTGTCGTTGTTAAACTAAGTATATATTAATAGTAATCATTTTTCAATCATAATCAATCAATATATGATTGAAAGATATCGAGGTTTGCGATATAATAATCAAAGCAACAATAAAATAAGGAAAGGCGAGTTATGAAAGCGGCAATATTGGAACAACTAGATAGAATCACGATAAAAGAGCTTCCTGAACCGGTATGCGGTGATCGGGAGGCGGTAATTGCAGTCAAAGCCTGTGCAGTGTGCGGCTCGGATCTGCGGATTTTTCATTACGGCAACGATCGGGTTAAACTGCCGGCCATCATGGGGCACGAAATTGCCGGGATTGTCTTGGAAACCGGGAAAGAAGTGACCCGGATCAAGCCCGGCGATCGGATTGCCCTGGGCGCAGATGTACCATGCGGCGAATGCTACTGGTGCCAGAATGGCATGGGTACAAATTGTGCAGTAAATTATGCCATCGGTTATCAGTTTGCTGGCGGGTTTCAGGAGAAAATGTTGTTGAATGAAACGGTTCTGAAATATGGCCCGGTAACCCCGATTGCCGATTCGTTGAGTTTCGAAGCGGCGGCCCTTGCCGAACCGTTGGCCTGCGCGTTGAACGGACTGGAACTGGCACAATTCTCCCCCGGAAAAAGTATTTGTATTATCGGATTGGGGCCGATTGGTTGTATGATGCTTGAGCTGGCCAAAGTCTTTGGCGCATCTCAGGTTTTTGCCGCGCAACGGAGCCATAAGCGCTTGGAACTGGCACGGCAATTTAATAATGACGCGCGGTTTATCGCGACGGAAGAAGAAGATTTAGTTGCCTCAATCAAACGTGAAACTGAGGGGCGCGGCGTTGATTTGGTCATTACCACGGCGGGAACGGTTCAGGCTCACGCCGATGCCATACAAGTAGTTGCCCATCGTGGTTACGTCAACCTTTTCGGAGGTCTCAAAAATCAGCCGCCATTGACGCTCGATTCCAATCTGATTCATTATAAGGAATGTTTTGTCATGGGCAGCCATGGTTCATTACCTCGGCATCATCAGACCGCTGTTCGGCTGATCGAGAAAGGTGCCGTGAATGCTGAAAAATATATCACGGCGCGGTTTCCTCTGGAAAATATCACCGAGGCTTTCGCCTGTCACGAAGAACGTGGTGGACTGAAGACAATCATTCTTCCCGGCAACAATAAGAATGGAGTTTAATCGTGAAACCATTAAAAATTTCCCCTTCGATGATGTGTGCCGATTTTATCGACCTTAAGTCGGTATTGAATGTTTTCCAGGAAAAAAAGATCGATTTTCTTCACATCGATATCATGGACGGCCATTACGTTCCTAATTTTACGTTGGGTGTCGATTTCTGTAATGCGTTGGCGGGCTACAGTAACATTCCGCTCGATATTCACCTGATGATTGAAAACGTCG
Source organism: Lentisphaerota bacterium (assembly GCA_003246475.1). Lineage (GTDB taxonomy): Bacteria > Verrucomicrobiota > Lentisphaeria > Victivallales > SZUA-371 > SZUA-371. Next base: position 12,637 of record QKAL01000273.1, on the reverse strand, counting down.
ATGCCTACATTCCAACCTTCCGACATTTTCCAAAAGCCATGATTACATTTCATCCGGAAACGGTCTATCACCCGTTGCGAACCTTGCAATTGATCCGGCAGCAGCAGCAGCGGGCGGGGATTGCCATCGACCCGGCCATTCCCGTTGACTCAATCCGGCATCTGCTGCCATACGTGGACATGGTTTGCATGATGACCGTGAGTCCGGGTTATTCCGGCCAACGGCTGATTCCCGAAGCACTGGATAAAATCCGGGAATTAAACGATTATCTCCATCGAGAGAATCTGGATCGGATCGATATTGAAACCGATGGTAACGTCAGTTGGGAAAATATCCCGTTGATGCTGGAGGCTGGCGCCAATATTCTGGTTTCCGGGACTTCGTCTCTGTTTCAGCGCGGCTTACCGTTAGAAATCGGAATTGCTAAAATACGAAAAATTGCCGAGGAACTTGATAAGGTCACTGTTCGGTGATACATTCCAGTATATATAATATGTCGGAAAATATCACAGGAAGGTTTATGAAACAGGCGGAACGAGAAGACATCATGATTCGGTCGATTCAGCGCGGCCTGATCGTTTCAGTTCAGGATATGGTAGCCGTCACAGGAGCCTCCGAAGCCACAATTCGCCGTGATCTTGACCGTTTGGAGAAACAAGGTGCTTTACAGCGGACTTGTGGCGGCGCCAAACTGCCGGAAGGTGTGGCTTCTCCGTCTGGGCCAACCTGGCGCCGTGAACCATCTTTTGCCTCCCGCCAGGAAATCATGGATGAGAAAAAGCGGTTGATTGCCAAATGCGCCGTTAATCTCTGCCTTGACGGAGAAACCATTATGATTGACGGCGGAACCACGACCTATCATCTGGTTGATTTCCTGCGTGGGGCTCAATTGCAGGTCATAACTAACTCGTTCCCTTTAGCCGAGACTTTGATTCCAACCCGGAATAGAATAATTCTGCTGGGTGGCGTTCTGGATCAGGAGTCGTTGCTGGTCCTGGATCCTGAACCGGAAAAAGTAATTTCCCGTTACTTTGCCGCCAAACTCTTTATGGGGATTGCCGGTATTGATGAAAACGGTTTTACCAACAATGACCTGCCGGTGATCCAGTCTGAACGGATTATGCTCGAGCAGGCCGGTGAAGTTATTGTGTTGGCCGACAGCAGTAAGTTCGGCAAGCGCGGCGCGTTGCGCCTGTGCGAGTTCGAACGAGTCAATACCGTAATTACCGATGCGGGCATTACGGAAGAATATCGGCAAATGCTCACGGATCATGGTATTCGGATTATTATTGCCGACTAATGAAATGACTTCTGTAGGTCAAAAGTTAATTACCTTATCAATGAAACACTTTTTTTTGTGGCCGCTATGATTTCGGTAATTTCTTTTAACAATTTTACTCGTGCTTGAAATATCTTGGCGATTGTCCGAAGTGCCGTTTAAATTCCTTGGAAAAATGAAATTCGTCATAATAGCCAAGCTCCATGGCGGTTTCTTTGACCGAGCGCCCCTTGGATAGAAGGTCTCTTGCTTTGCTCATCCGTTCCCGCTGAACGTACTCTTTCAGCGGCATTCCGAATTCCGCCGGGAAATTGTGGGACAAAAATGATGTTGACCTTCCCACTTCCGCCGCAAGTTTTGATAAGGTCAGGCGTTCATGCAGATGGGCGTGAATATAATCATCCAGACGTTCCGCCCATGGCTTGTTGCAATACTTGATGATTTCGTTTTCGCTGAGGTATTCGCTCAGGAATTTCAACAATACGCCGATATCGTACATCTCCTGCAATGAGGACTCCCGGCTGGAGCGGAGCAACTTTTTAAGCATGGTGTTTTCCGCCTCATATTTGCCGTCGCGGTCGCGAAGTTGTCCGAACACGATGGCTCCCAGATAGATACGGTTACGGTCGTATAGCGGGACGATTCCTTCCAATAGCCCGGCATGGCAGTGATAGATGTGAACGTTGCCTGTACGTTTGGCGCGATGCAGGTTTTCCTGGTCGCATTTGACGCAACGGGCGTTGAACGCCTGGTCTTTTCTGCAGTGGCGACAGAATGGCGACATCTCCTTGATATTGAATTCATCTACTTCGCTTTCCTGCAGGTCGAAGAAGGTTATTCGCAAGTCAAGAACCCGGAACAGCAGTTCCATCATCTCATTCATCTTGCCGGTCTGGATGGCGTATTTAAGCATACATTCCCTCCTGGTTTATTTCCATATCGATAATATGTACTTTATTGCCTAAAATGCTAGCTTTTACATGTAAAAAAATCCCTATCCATTCAAAACCGGTGCCGGGCAAAGTATAATTCCAACCATAATAACAACCTTATTTGAGGAGTATGCATATGTCGTATGTCGGAACGGAGATGATTGTCAACAATGCCCGAAAAGCCCGGGTGGTCGTGCCCGGTTTCAACATCCCTTACCTGCCGATGATGGAACCGGTCGTCAGAGCCTTGCGCGATTGCGGCAGTTTTGGTCTGATTATGGTGGCTCGTCTGGAATGGGAAAAATTCGAATCTAAAAGTTTGCGTGCCATTCGCGATGAGTACGAAAAGGTAAAAGACCCCAACCATACCCGGCTGCATCTCGACCATGTGCCGGTGATTGATGAAGATAATCTGCGGGTTGATTACGGCGCAATCATTAAGGAGGCGTTGGACCTCGGGTATGAGTCGGTGATGGTTGACGGTTCCCGTTTGCCGCTGGCGGAGAATATAGAATGTACTGCCGGTGTCGTCGCATTGGCGAAGCCGTATGGCGTTCCGGTTGAGGCGGAGCTCGGTGCAGTGCTTGGACATGAAGCCGGGCCGTTGCCTCCCTACGAGGAGCTTTTTGCCAGTAAGAAGGGCTTTACTTCTCCTGACGAAGCAAAAAAATTCGTTGCTGAAACCCATACCAATTGGTTGTCCGTAGCGATCGGCAACATTCATGGTGCGATTTCCGCGGCCGGCAAACAGAAGGAAAAACCCCGGGCCAGAATCGATCTCGAACATCTGGCTTTGCTGGAACGCGCCACCGGTATCCCGTTGGTCCTGCACGGTGGCACCGGTATAGAACCGGAATACATCCATGGCGCCATCAAGCGCGGAATTGCCAAAATTAATGTGGCCACTGCTATCCGTCAGCCCTATGAACGTACTTTGTCGCAAGGAATTACGGCGGCACAGCAGGCGGTCTATGAGACGATGGTTGACCTTATCCGTAATGAACTGCGGATTGTTGACTCAGCCAGAGTTTTAAATCATTAATTGTACTACAAATATTTAGGAGGGAAAAATGAACAATCGGATTACTTTTGCGCTTTATTTCGGCAATCGTGGTTTTTTTCCGGAAAGTCTGATCGCTTCCGCACGGAAAGAATTAACATCAACTCTGGACAAACTCGGTTATAATTCTCTGCTGCTGGAGGAAACGGCAACCCGATATGGAGCGATAGAAACTCCTGAGGAAGGTCGGATTTACGCTAATTTTCTGGCGAAAAATCGTGGTCGTTACAACGGCGTAATTCTGTGTCTGCCGAACTTCGGCGATGAGACCGGCGCGGTGGAAGCCTTGCGTGATTGCGGCGTACCGATCTATATTCTGGCCTATCCTGATGAGCTGGACAAGATGGATTTCTCTTCGCGCCGCGATGCCTTCTGCGGTAAATTTTCGATCATGGATGTATTCACGCAATACGGCATTCCTTTTACCGTTTTCCCCCCACATACGCTGCATCCGCAGTCAGAATTGTTTGCTTCGCAGATCCGGGATTTTGCCGTGGTCTGTCGCATTGTCGGCGGAATGAAACGGTGTACTGTCGGTGCGATTGGCGCTCGGACGAGCGCTTTCAAAACGGTACGTTTCGACGAGCTTACGTTACAGAAATACGGCATCACCACCGAGGTTTTCGACTTAGCGGAAGTAATTCGCCGGGTCGAACTGATGGATAAAAATTCGGCAGCCTGTCGTGCCAAAGCCGATCGCCTGCAAAGCTACACCGATTTTTCGCAGGTTCCGGCGGCGAACTTTGCCAACCTGGTGAAACTCAGCGTGGTACTGGATGAGATTATTACCGAAGCCCATCTCGATGCGTTGGCGCTTCGCTGCTGGATCGAAATCGAAAAGTCGCTCAATATTGCGCCGTGCGTACTGTTGAGCGAACTTAACGACCGTAAGTTCCCGGCTGCCTGTGAGCTGGATATCGGCAATGCGGTGGCGATGCATGCGCTTGGACTGGCCACAGAGAAATCAGCTGCGTGTCTTGATTGGAACAATAATTTTGGTGATGACCCTAATAAATGCGTACTGTTCCATTGCGGTCCGGTGGCACAGTCGCTGATGACTGCCAGAGGCAAGGTGATTGACCATCCGATGTTTGCCAAGGCGTTGGGGGCAGGGTGCGGTTACGGGTGCAATGTCGGACGAATTGCGCCGACTGATTTTACCTTTGCCAGTTCACTGACTCAGAACGGCAAGTTGTGCTTCTATATTGGCGAAGGCGAATTCACCCACGATCAGCTGCCGAAGGAATTTTTCGGTTGCGGCGGGGTGGCGAAAATCAACGACCTGCAGAATAAACTTTATCGGATTGGCTATGCCGGATACCGGCATCATGTCAGTACCGCTCCCGGTCATGTTGGCGTTGCCATGCGTGAAGCCTTCACCCGTTATCTCAACTACGAAATCACGGAAATGTGAGCATGAGTTACCTGGGTATTGACATCGGCACGAGCGGTTGCAAGGCCGTGGCGTTCGATGCTTTCGGACGGCAGCTTGGGGCGGCGCATCGCGCATATGCGGTTAAATCGCCTCGTCCTGGCTGGGCTGAACTCGATTCGCTGGAAGTCATGGACAACTGTTTGGCGGTTATAGAAGAAGTTGCCGGAATGACGGCGCAGCATGACCCGATCCGGGCCATAGGCGTTTCCAGTCAGGGCGAGGCTTTTACGCCGGTCGGGTGCGACGGTCAGTACCTGGGAAACGCTATGGTTTCCTCGGATAGCCGTGCCGCAGAGGTTATTGATAAATTTGTAGAACAATTCGGATTGGGCCGGTTATATCAGATAACCGGTCATACTCCTTCTACCCTGTTCAGTCTGTTCAAGCTATTATGGTTAAAACGTCATCAACCGGCAATATGGACGCGGAGTGAATGGTTTCTCTGCTTTGAAGACCTGTTGATTCAACGTTTGGGGATTGCACCGGCAATGGGGTGGCCGATGGCCGGGCGAACAATGTTGTTCGATGTCGAAAAGCACGAGTGGAGTCGGAAAATCCTCGCGGCGCTTGAGTTGGACGAACGTAAGCTGGCCCGTCCTCTTCCGAGTGGTAGCGTGGCCGGTGTGATTCCAGCCGCCATTGCGTCGACGCTGGGGCTTCAGGACGGGGTCAAGGTTGTTACCGGCGGCCATGATCAGACTATTGCGGCGCTGGGTGCCGGGGTGATCGATCAGGGCTCGGCAATGTACGCGGCCGGTAGTGTCGAATGTCTCTGTCCGGTTGTTCCGGTTCTTACCCGGAGCGAGGCGCTCTGCCGCAACAATCTTTGCAGTTACGACTATAGTCTGCCGGGGTGTTATACTTCGGTGGCTTACAGTCTGACCGGCAGCAATCTGCTGCAATACTTCAAGGAACAGTTTGCCGCGCATCTGGATTATGCCGTGATGCTCGCCGAGATGCCGGAGGCGCCGACCGCGCTGTTGGCATTGCCGTATTTCACTCCGTCCGGTACGCCGTATTTCGACCAGAACACGCCGGGGGCGGTACTGGGGTGGCGGTTGACCACATCGCTGGGCGAACTGCTGAAGGGGTTACTGGAAGCGGTGGCGTTGGAAATGAAATTGAATTTGTCGCTACTGGAGCAGTCGGGCATGAAAATAGATCGGTTGATTGCGACCGGGGGGGGGTGTCGCCACCGCTGTCTGGTACAGCTGAAATCGGACATATTGAACAAGCCGATCGAATGCATAGAGGTGTCGGAAGCCGGATGTCTGGGGGGGGCACGATTGGCTCAGAGTGCGGAAACCGGTATTTCCGCCGCTGTATTGGCGAGACGGGAGGTCAATCCCCAAATGACCGTATATCCCAATCCGGAACGCGCGGCGGCATACCAGCACAAATTTTTGCAGTATCAACAATTCTATGCCGGCATCAGGGAATTGGCCGGTTCCATAAGGAGTAAATAAGATGAAGACTTTTCTCGGTATTGGCGCCGGGCCGATTCAGACCGGTATTTTTGTCAGCGGTGCGGCATCCGGCGGCTTTGAACGAATAGTTCTGGCGGATGTCGATGCCGAACTAGTTGCGGCGGTCAGGCGATCGGGCAGTATCACAGTGAATACAGCGGGCAGGACAGGTATCAGTACGGAGATATATCGGAATATTGAAATATACAACCCCGCTGTTCCGGAAGATCTGAAGCAGTTGATTGAAATAGCAGCCGAAGCGCTGGTTCTAGTTACCGCCCTGCCTTCGACGGCATTTTACCGCCATCTTGCGTGGGTCCGTGATGCCTTTGCCATGAAGCCGTCGCGTCAGCGTTATTTTTATGCCGCGGAAAACAGTACTACCGCAGCGGCTGAACTGCAGAAGGCAGTTGGTTCGTTCGAGCAGACGTATTACCTGGATACGGTTATCGGCAAGATGAGCAAAATTTTTACTATTGCGGAGTGCGATTTGCCACCGCTGGCTCCCGGACTGACGCGTGGGCATCTGGTCGAAGAGTTCAATACGATTTATACCGATAGTGCGCCGGGGATTGAGACGGTTGGCGTAGTGGGCCTGTATCCCAAGAATGATCTCGAGCCGTTCGAGGAAGCCAAACTGTATGGTCATAATGCAGTTCACTTTATGTTGGCGACGCTGGCGGCACGGAAAAACTGCCGCTATATGAACGAAGCCGCGCAATATCCCGAACTGTTGCGAATGGCTCTCCGAGCGTTGCGCGATGAGTGCGGTGTGGCTCTTTGCCGCAAATATGCAGGTTTGGATAGTTTTTTTACCAGCGAATACTATGATGAATACGCGGAAAACTTGATTAGGCGGATGGTCTCGCCGGTGCTTGAGGACAGTATTGAACGTATTGTCCGGGATCCGGCTCGCAAGCTGGCCTGGAATGACCGTATAGTCGGTGCAATCAGGCTGTGTCTCAGTCAGGAAGTCAATCCCTCGGTTCTTTGTTCGGCGGTAACGTTGTCGCCGGAACTTCGTGCCGGTTGGCAACAGGAGAACAACTATTCCGAAACCGAAGGGAAGGCGGTTGTCACGGCAATTCAGGCGCAGGGGCGTTTTCAGTATGCCGGGAATGCGATGACGCACTTTTTGCATTATACCGCTGACATGGAACAGATTGCCTATGCCCGAATGTCAGAGCTGTGCGAGGGCGATGGACGCGGCAACCGGATTATCGAAGTCAACAACGGTTCCGGTTTGTGTTTTACGGTGGCGGCGGACCGCGGCATGGATATTGTCGAGGCATCGTTTCGCGGCATGCCGCTGGCGTTTCGCGCTCCCGGCGGACATGTTCATGGCGGACGTTGCGAGCCGAATGGTCTGAACTGGTTGCGGTCATGGGCAGGAGGTCTGTTGACCACCTGCGGACTGCGTCACGTTGGGCCGCCGGAAGACGACGACGTCAATGCGCTGGACGCGCATCGCGGTTTGCACGGGCGGATATCGTCGCATGGCGCGGTCGATGTCGGCATCGACCGGGACTGGCACGGCAACCGTTATGAGCTGGCGTTGTCGGGAACCTTGCGCGAGGCCATGATGTTCGGCGAAAACCTGCGGCTGCGGCGTAGAATCGTGACTGCTCTGGGCGACAACTCGATCTATATCGAAGACCGGCTCACCAATCTTGGCGATGCGCCGGAACACATTCAGATTCTATATCATTGCAATTTGGGCTATCCACTTATCGCTCCTGGTGCTCGATTGGAGGCGGTGGCGCATTCGGTTCAGCCGCGCAATGACCATGCCGCGTCGGGACTGGAGCAGTGGAGCGTCATGCCTGAGCCGCAATCGAACGTACAGGAACAATGTTATCTGCACCGTATTCCTTCCTCACCGGATGGTTGGGCGGAAATCTCGGCGGTCAATGCGGCGGCGGGGATACGCGTCAGTGTGGCATATGACACCAGGACACTACCCAATCTTATGCAGTGGAAGCTGGCGGAAAACGGCCGTTACGTCATGGGGCTGGAACCAACCAATACCACGGTTTCCGGGCGTAATCAGGATGTTGCTTCCGGTGTGGCGCCGGTTCTGGCTGCGGGCGAGTCGATGACCTTCAACGTTCGTTTGAGTTTTGTTTGCGAATAAAGCGTAAGGAAGACAATATGTTATTGAACACGAGAGAAAACGGACTCAATCTGGTTGTAGAAAAAGATGCTCAAAACGGATCGTTGCGTTTAGTGCATTTTTCGCCGTTACCTTATGATCCGGCGGTGGTTGCCGCCGAGGATTCATTTCCCATGGTTGAGGTTCAATGCTCGGGAAACTCACTGGGCGGAGTACATGGGGGAAAGCATGTTCTTTCTGCACCGGGCGGTTCGACCGGATTACCCGTGTATGTTTCGCATCGCGATTGCCGCAATACGTCTGGGCGACGTTTGGAGTTTGTCCAGACCGCTGGCGAACTGAAGATAACCTCGGTGTACCAGTTTTTTGATAACATCCCGGTGGTTCGTTGCTGGACTGAACTGGAAAACACCGGTATTGAAAACATTCCGCTGGAATATGTCAGCAGTTTTGCTTTGACCGGAATTACCGGCGGTGTCAAGCCTGAATCATGCGACTCCTGCCGCATTGGGTTGCCGCATAACAGTTGGATGCAGGAGATGCAGTGGCGGTTTCATACTTTACCTGAATTGGGTATGACCCGGATGAGTTCGAGCGGTTACTCCTTTCAGCGTATTGCCGCCGCCAATACCGGAAGTTATGCCGCCAAAGAATTGATCCCCATGGGATGCTTCGAAAATCCGGAAGCAGGAACTGTCATGGTTTGGCAGATCGAAACACACGGTTCCTGGGCCTGGGAAATTTCGGAAGTCGGCAATCACTGTTTGTATCTTCACCTTTCCGGTCCTACCGAGCGCGAAAACCATTGGTTCAAAAAACTTTTGCCCGGCGAAGTTTTTGTTTCAGTCCCGGTTGCGGTTGCCATGTCGCATGGGGATGCGTGCGATGGTTTTCGAAAGCTTAACGAATATCGGCGGCGGATACGCCGACCCAACGCGGATAATCGCGACCTGCCGGTATTTTTCAACGATTACATGAATTGTCTTATGGCCGATCCGACGACGGCGAAGGAACTGCCGTTGATTGATCGTGCCGCTTCACTCGGTGCGGAATATTACGTGATAGATGCGGGATGGTACTCTGATGGTCCATGGTGGGATACTATCGGCGAGTGGTTGCCGGATGCGCCTGGGCGTTTTCCCGGCGGTTTGCTGGAGGTTATCGATCATATCCGGACAAAGGGAATGAAGCCGGGACTCTGGCTGGAGATTGAACGTATGGGACGCAACTGTCCGCTGGCATCGCAATGGCCGGATGAGTGTTTTTTCTGCCGCCATGGGCGGAGAGTGATGGAAAGCAACTCCTATCAGCTTGACTTTCGTCATCCGATTGTCCGGCGTCATGCCGACGCTACGGTCGACCGCCTTGTTGCACAGATGGGAATAAAATTCTTTAAAATTGATTACAACATCGAAATCGGACCAGGCACAGAGGTTTCTGCAGATAGTTTTGGTGATGGATTGCTGCAACACCAGTGCGCCTATCTTGATTGGCTGGACGGGGTGTTGGCGCGTCATGAAGGGTTGGTCATCGAAAGCTGTTCTTCCGGCGGTATGCGCAATACCTACAGTATGTTATCGCGTTTATCCATAGCCTCGACAACTGACAACCAGAATTATCTCGACAATGCCCGTATTTCTATCAACAGCGCTGCGGCTTTTTGTATGGAACAGGCCGGCGTCTGGTCATATCCTCTGGCGGAGGCCGGTGAGGAGGAAGTGATTATGAACATGGTTTCGGCGTTGAGCTGGCGGCCTTACCTGAGCGGTCAGATTTGGGCGTTGAGCGAAGAGAAACTCAACCTGATCCGTGAAGGGGTCCGCTTGTATCAGAATGAATTGCGGCAAATGATTCCTACTGCCGAACCGGTATGGCCGCTGGGACTGGTGAAGCGAAGCGACTCCTGGGGTGCTTTCGGGTTGCGTAGCGGCAATGAGATCATCTTGTCCGTCTGGCATTTCGACGGTGGACCGGAGACGATAGAACTCTCTTTCGCCGGCTTGGATATTGCCAGTACGATTTGCATTTATCCCCAGTCCCGGCGGGTGGAGTTGTCGTATCAGGCCGGAAAAGACAAGGTAATTGCTGCTTTGCCGAATCGTACGGCCAGAATCTATCGACTCGTGATTCGATAAATCAAGCAAACTTGAGATTCAAGAACCGGTCGCGCCGTTGTCCGGGATGATGTCCAGACTGCTGGCTTTGAAGATGCAGAATACTTCCGAACCGATCTGCAGTCCGAGACGGTGCAGCGAATCACGGGTGATTTCCGCGAGCAAATTCTGCCCGCCGCCGATGTCGATGCGGCAGAACGACCTGGCAGGATGATCGGAAAAATTGACGATCTTTCCGGAAATGATATTTCGAGCGGAGGTGTTGGCATCGTTACGGATGCTGATCAATATGTCTTCGGGGGCGATGGCTGCCTTGACGTTCATGCCGGAATGCATGCCGGGGCGAGCCAGGCCGTAGAACTTAGGTGCCTGTCCGGTATTGGCAGACATGACCACGGAATCTTCGTTTTCGATGGCGGAGATCGTCAGGTCGAAAACATTGATGGCGGCAGCATGTCCGGCGGCGGACAGCAGGTTGTGTTCCATGACCAGTTCCGTCAATGAACCTTTTCCGGCAACGTTACCCTTGTCCATCAGCAGCAGTTTGTCGGTAAGGCGGAGGATGTCGGGCAGATCATGGCTGATGATGAGCATCGGGATGTTGAAATGGCGTCGGATGCGCCAGAGAAACGGCAGGATCTGACGTCGCAACGTCATGTCGATGGCCGAGAACGGTTCGTCGAGGAGCAGCAGTTCCGGTTTAGAGAGCAGGACGCGCCCGAGTGCGGTTCGCTGAGCTTCCCCGCCGGAAATTCTGGTGACGGCGTGTTCCAGCAGTGGAGCAAGTTCAAGCAGATCGACGACTTCGTTAAAAAATTTCCTGTCCGGTTTTTCTGCCATGAAGGATGAGGCAAAGAGCAGGTTTTTCCTGACGTTAAGGTGAGGAAAAAGTCTGGCATGCTGAAAGACCATGCCGATGCGGCGTAGGTGGGGCGGAACCCAGATGTGTTTTTTCACGTCGAAAAATACCCGGCCGTTGAAAGAGAGTCTTCCGGCGGATGGGCGTTCCAGCCCTGCGATTAGATGTAACAGCGAGGTCTTCCCCGCGCCGGAATGTCCGAACACCCCGGTGACGTCGTCGTCAATATTGACATCTAGGGTCAAAGTGAAGTTGTGTCGCGGCAGTCTGACGCCATGAAATTCCAGAGACATCATTCACCTCCCAGCGTTTTGCGCATCCGGCGGTTGAGTATCTCCGAACCGGCCATGGCGGCAAAGGAGATGATGACCGAGATGATAACAAGTTTCATGGCTGCAGACTCCTGGCCGGGGGTCTGCATCAGTGAGAAAACTGCCAGCGGGATGGTTCGCGTTTCGCCTTCGATATTGCCCGCGAAAGTGATGGTGGCACCGAATTCGCCCAGACTTCTGGCGAAGCCCAGTATCAATCCGTTGATAAGTCCGGGCAGGGCAAGGGGCAAGGTGACTTTCATGAAACACCATAGCGGTGGAGCGCCCAGCGTGGCTGCGGCGTCTTCATAGCGTCGGTCGGCCATTTCGAAAGCGATCTTAATTGCCCGGAGCATCAGTGGAAAGGAGACCACTGCCGAGGCGATAATCGCCCCCATAACGGTGAAGGAAAGCCGCAGATGCAGAAACTGTTCGCAGAAGCTGCCGATGAAACTGCGGCGGCCGAGGAAGATCAGCAACAGATACCCGGTGGTTACTGGCGGCATGACCAGCGGCAGGCACAGGAAACTGTCGAGCAGGGTTTTGCCTGGGAAGTGGCGGCGCGCCAGCAACAGTCCGAAGCCGAGGGCAAAGGGCATGATCGCCAGCGTACTGCTCAGCGCGACCTTGAATGAGAGCCATATCGCGCTGATTTCTTCTCCGGTAAAAATCGAAAGCATAGTGCCGTCCTGTCGTTTATTTTACTTTAAAACCGTATTTCTTCAGAGTTTCTGATGCTTTTTTAGAAAACAAAAAATCATAGAATTTCGCGCCCTCGGGAGACGCCTCCATACACGTGCCGACCATGTATTTTACCGGTGGATGTGATGCCGGTGGAAATTCGGCGACGATCTTGACTTTTGTGGAAATGTTTGCGTCGGTGGAATAGACGATACCCATTTCCGCTTCTCCCATCTCGACCGCCATCAGAGTGCTGCGGGCGTCTTTGCCGGGCAGAAAACGATCTTTCAATACGTCATACCATTTGAAATATTTGAGTCCTGCCACGGCATACTGTCCGGCAGGTACGTGGGCGGGGTCGCCGATCGCCAGCCGTCCTTTAAACTC
>QKAL01000012.1 GCA_003246475.1 Lentisphaerota bacterium | reverse complement strand
AATCTGTGTTTCCGGTGGCTGCTGAAGATATCTGATTCATATACTGCCGGATGGCGGCCCCGGCGGTCGAACCGTAGTAACCGTTACAGAAGGTTTCCGTCAGACTATCCAGTGAAAGATTGGGGTTTTCCATCAGTTTTATGGCTGCCCAATTGTTAAAATCCCAGGTCACTCCCACCGAAAAGGGATAGAACTCATGTTCCAGAAAAACCGCCTCCACGTTGTGGTTGAGGCAGTATTGTAGATCTCCCGCCAGATTGTTCAGAACAAAGTTATGAGCGTAATTTTCTCCGTAGGTACGCAGGTAGTGCCAGATATAGAGATGATTGGCAAGGTTACTCCATGCCTGGATATTATTGTCGAATGAGGTATTGGCGCTGAATGGCTGGGCGAAGTCATTGTTGATCCCGGCCAGACGGATGGCGACATTGCTTTCGGCCTGCAGTGAACTGGGGGCCTTCTCGGTCTCCTGATAGGCCAGAGTACTTAGTTTTACATTCGGATAGGAGGTTTTGATTGCGGCCGCCAGGCGGTTGACCAGATTGAGTACCGTGGCGCTTGGGGCATTGCCCTGTGCCTGGATCAGGGCGGCGCATGTGGCACACTGGCAGTAGACCGTACTGTCGTTTTGTGACAGGTCATAGTAACGCGGCATCGGTCTGCCCCCGTCCAGTGCGGTGGCCTGGTCCTGTGCGATATATTGAGTAAGCTGTGTCAGAATTATATTGTATACATCGTCATTGCTCATGCATAATTGATTGGGGTTTCTGACGCCATCGACCAGTGCGAAATATTCCGGGTGGGTCGAAAAATATTGATCCGCCGAGATGTAGCGTCCGAAAGTGTGAACCATGGCGGGCAGGCCGAAGGTCTCGCTCCAACCGTAGTTTGCGCCGAGAAAGGCGATTCTGCCATTGCAGCGGTTTTTAGCATAAAATGGTTTTTCGATGTTATCGTCGATACCGCCGTGGATCTCACGGTAGGGGAATGCCGGAACCCCGGCCAGGGTGGGGTTTCCTGAGATGGTCGCCGGGCTGGAGGGGACGGTCTCTTCTCCCCAAGGAGTCCACCAGTGAACGCCATGAACGTCTTCCAGAAAATGGTAGGCTGCGTAAATGGTTCCGCGAGTTCCGCCGCCGAACAGCAGAAAATCATCGGTGGCCTTGTAGAGCCATTGTTCCGATTGCATGTCATAATCAGCCGGTGAACGGAATACTGTCGGCAGTTGCGACTTGGAGATGACGTTTACTTCACTTTGGGCAACAGGTACGATAAGAATCAATAATGTGGATACAGCAAGGCATAATTTCATTTTATCTCTCCTGTGTTTTTTTTGACGTAAAGGCAGAGGCTCCGCCCTTACCCTTGTTTCATGCGGTAATTTTCCATCTTGGATTATGGGAATCGACGGATGAACGACGTTTGGTTAATCTTTTGATGTTCCGAACGTCGTCTTCAATATATGAAAGTCCCTATACCGGGAATTGCATGCAGGCTTCAACCATCTCTTCCAGATTGAAGGTGGCCAATGCGATGCAGGTGTCGGCTGCGGCATAGTACAATTTGACTTCACCGTCCGGCTCGACCACGTGTCCGGTTGAGAAAATCACATTCGGGACTCGGCCGATACGTTCGTAAAGCTCTTGCGGCCCCATGATGTATTGGTTGGGACAGGCAATTACTTTAGACGGATCTTCGAGATCCAGCATCATCACACCTTGATGATAGGCAGAATTAGCCATCATTGCGCCGGAGACGCCGTGATAGATTACCAGCCAACCCTTTTCTGTCTTGATTGGTGGACCGGACGGACCGACTTTTTCGCAGTTCCATACCTGCTTGCCCGGAGGCAGGATCATACGATGTCTTCCCCAGTAATAGAGGTCGTTGGCAAAGGAGACCCACATGCTGCCGCCATAGAATCCATACGGGCGATCCAGCCGGACGTACTGCCCTTTTATTTTTTCCGGGAACAGGATCGGTACGCGGTTGTGCGGCAGGGAAATATATTCCAGCCGTTGGCAGGTAACGAAGTCTTCGGTCGTGCAAAGGACGCCGACGATGCCCAGTCCGGGTTTATGCGCCGGATAGGTAATGTAATATTTCCCTTCCAGGCAGGTAATGCGCGGGTCGCAGAGGTCATAGTCGAAATCGGTGAACGGTCCGGGCTGTTCCGGGGCGATGAACTGTTCCGGACGAATCTTGAAATTGATGCCGTCCGAACTTTCCGCCACATGAATGGCGCGTCCGTTGCCGGGGCCGCCTGGAACGCTAACCGAGACCAGAAGAATGTACTTGTCTTTAAATTTAGTTGCGGCGCAGTTGAATACGCCGTCACTTCCCGGCAAATCCTTTGCTGTGAGAATAGGATTGTTCTCATAGCGTTTCACCAGTTGAGTAAGGATCATTTTTCTTAATAACTCCCATATTGAATATTGGTATTGAGCATTGCCAGATAATTTTCCGGCTTTACATAATCGCAAACGGAATTGGATGAGGCCAGCAGGTGTCCGCCGAGCGGTTTCAGGTGTTCGAGTCGCTGCCGGGTCAGGGCCGCGACCTCATCCGGTGTTCCCCTGCTGAGCAGGTCAACGTCGATATTGCCGATCAACGCCAGCTTCCCGGCGTATTTTCGCTGCAATTCCACAATGTCCATTGCCGCTGGTTCGATCGGATTCAAGCCGTTTAATCCGGCCTCGACGAAATCGGAAATCAACTGCGAAATATCGCCGTCACTATGGAACATGATTGATTTTCCGGCATCACGAGCTATCTGGATATAGCGACGATACCAGGGAAAGAACAGTTCTCTCATCATCTCCGGCGGGATCATCAAACCGCCGGTATAGGCCATGTCGTCTCCGAAGAAGATGAAGTCGATATTTTCCCCCGCCAGTTGTTCGACCTCAGCTACACCGACCTTGCCAAGCTTATCGACTATTGCTTTGCAAAGTTCGAAATTTTCATATAACGCGATGCAGAAATTTTCGTAACCCATCAGCAAATTAATCTCTGTAAACGGGCATGACGGTAGCAGAGCACCGACTCCGAGGCGTCCCGGATGTCGCTTTGCTGCTTCGATAGCCCGCTTGATTTCTTCCAGATTCAACGGGCTGACCGGTTCCGGATATTGATCGTATTCGCGAAAGCTCTGCCAGTCGGTGATCATATTGGAGTGCTGATCCACCCATTCCCTTCCGTCGGAACCATGTAGCGTCTGCCGGGAATAGACCGGCGGCCGATGGTACGGCGGTATCAGGTAGATGAAATCATAACCCAGCCTTGGACGGTAAAAGAGCTCGCTCTCCAGTCCGTCCGGCAGTTCCCGTCCGAAGATGGCCTCACGAACCGTCCGGCTAACGAACGGCTCGAAGTTGGGAACCCGGTCAATGTTCTTGAACGCCAGAGCGTTTTCGACCCGGGAATAATCCGGTATTCTTTCCAGACTGCTCATATGACGATTTCCTTAAACTTGTTTCAGTCGACACGGCAGGTCTTCCACCGTATCTATGAAAATCGAAATTCCGCGTTTTCGGGTCGGATCGGCTTCGCCGCAGAAATTGATGCTGAAGGCAAAACTATCCGCTTGCGCTGCAAGTTTAATAACCAGACGTTGCGGTTTTGTATTCATATCAACTTTCAGATTGAAATCGAATTCCGGCGCCCAGCAGGTTACTGTTTCGCTGCTGTCGATGAGCTTGCCGTCAAACCACATCTTGTACGGGCAGCTCCGGCCGATTCCCAGTGCAATGTCTTTTAACTCCTGCTGCGAACGAACCGTCCTTACCAGATAATAACAGCTTGCGCCGAAAAAACCACCCATGTCGGAAGAAGTTATGATGTCTTCGCCGGTTTCAACCGCAAACGGCAATTCTCCCGGCAGGTCTTCGCGCAATAGTTTTTCCTCGTCCAGATAGGGGTGATTTATTCTAACGTGCTGATTAAAGAAATCCGAAACGCCGATATTGGCCGGATTGCATTTCAGTTCGTCGTTCTGGTATGGACAGACAGCGTATTTTTCTTTGTCCCACATATCCCAGTAGGGACCGTATACCTGCCACTGCCGTGCGCCGCCCAGACCAAAAGTATATTCCGTGACCATTTTTCCTTTCGCATCAGTGAGAACTACAAGAAAAAGGTTTTTGTCCGGTACATATGTGGAAACGTCTTCACGGGAAACGGCAAGTTCAATGGTCTTCTTATTTCCGGCGGCAACGTTAACTTCCGTTGGTATGTCTGCGCAAACAGTGTTCTCCGGAAAGTTGATTTTTAATTGTCCTACAAAATCTTCGGTGGTTTCATTTTCGATCATCAGCAATACGCGGGTTGGTTTATTGCTCCACAATACCGGCCCTTCCGGGTATTCGGTGGATATGCCGATTTTCGGGGCAGGTGCCGGACGAACCTTTACCGCAGGGGCATCCA
>QKAL01000109.1 GCA_003246475.1 Lentisphaerota bacterium | reverse complement strand
GGATAACGTCTCCACCAGTATCTGCGCCCCTTCCGGATTGTGCGCTCCGTCAAGAAAAGTTCCGGGAGCAATGCGCTGCATCCTGCCCGGCCAGCGAGCAGACGAAAAACCGCTCAACGCCAGCCGCAGGTCAAAACCATACTTGCGGGACAAGTATTCCAGAACCGTCACCGCCAGAACCGCATTGCGCTGCTGTACCACCCCCGCCAAACCGGAACGCAAGCGGTATATCCCCGCAGTGAACGATTGCGCGAAAGCAGACTCATCAAAGCTGACATCGGTCACATGGTAAAATCTTTCCGGCACCCGGACAGCCTCGCTATTATGCTCCGATGCCACTTGACGGATCACTGCCTCGGCATCCGAATCCATGATGCTGTAAAACACCGGACGTCCCGGCTTAATTATACCGGCCTTTTCAAAGGCTATTTTGGCAATTGAATCGCCAAGATACTCGGTATGCTCCAATGATATTCCGGTGATTACGCTGCACTCCGGTGTAATGATATTGGTGGCGTCAAAACGCCCGCCCATACCGGTTTCCCAGATAACAAAATCCACCTTTTCCTCAAAAAAATACAATGCCGCCAGCGCGGTAGTAACTTCAAAGTATGTGGGGGAATTTCCGGCCGCACGCATAGTTTCAACCGCCCTGGCAATCCGCGACAGGAGCTCCGCCAGCCGCTCTTCTTCGATAACCCTACCATTGATACGGAAACGCTCGCGAACTGACACCAGATGTGGAGATGAATAGAATGCGACTTTGTAGCCACAATGCCGCAACGCGGCCATAAGATAGACCGCTGTTGATCCCTTGCCATTACTTCCGGCAAGATGTATAAAACGCAAGTTCCGGTCGGGAGCGCCGATCAGGTCGAACAACTCCCGGACCTGTACCAGCCCGAGCTTAATACCAAACATCCCGAGCTGATGCAGAAAAGTTTCTGCTTCGCCGTAATTCATCGAAAGTATGATCTACGCTTAGAATACGTTAGACCAGGACGGATAGGTCATATCATATCCACCCATATACTGCCGTACCTTCATGGTCCAGGTATCAACGATGTACAGAGTGGAAGAATTACCATTGTTCTTAGCGCAAATAACATGCCGGTTGTCGGGAGCCCAACATGGACTTTCCCAATCACCCGCCTGACTGACTATCACACCGGATTTGACCTTTTCATCCTTACTGATGATCGCAAGAGTGTAGTGGCCGCCCATCTTACAGGAATAAACGATAGAACCGTTGGAAGACACATGCGGAGAAACGGCTTCTTCTCCCAAAGTCGGCTGGCGAACTGCACTGCCGCCTCCGGCGCTGATAACATAGATGCCGGGACGACGTCCCTGTTTGTCGGAAACGAAACAAATCTTGGAGCTGTCATGGAACCAGCAGGGAGAAGCCTCAACTGCGCGATCATTGGTAAGACGAGTCATGCTGGAGCCATTTACCGGCTTAACATAAAGCTCTACCTGTTTGTCACGGCTGGAAATCATAGCCAGAGTCTGTCCATTCGGAGAAATGGCTGCGCCGCAATTAAGTCCGGGCATACGGACAAGCATCCGGCTGCGCAACGGATCAATATAGGTCTGGATAATATCGGTATTGGAATTGCCGTACATGGTATAGACCAGCGACTTGGCGTCCGGAGTCCATTCCGGTTCCACACACAAATTGGTATGTTTGGTGATCTGTTTGATATTGCGGCCGTCAAAGTCGGCAATATAAATATTCTTGGCTCGGGAATTGGAAGACGACTTGACACTGAACGCTATGCGCGACGCACAGATTCCTTTAATGTTGAACAGTTTATTCAACACCATATCCACGCCCTTGTGGATATAGTGGTCACGATCGGCAGCCGGAAGCGGCTGAGTGATGATAAAAGATTTCATTCCGGTAACAGTCAGCTGCAGCGAACCGGCAGAAGCGGTTCCACTGATGGTATAATCGGCCTTGGCACTGTCGGTGGTAATATCAAACCAGCCACAGAGCTTCAGGTCATTGGCAGCAATTTTTGCAATCTCGGCATCACCGCTGATACCTTTAATGAAAAGCAGGGGATTCTTATATTCCCGCCCCGCGGTAACAACAACTTCAGCAATACCAAAAACTTCCACATTACCGACAACAACCATGGCTGTCATCAGAACCATCACTTTAAAAAAAGATTTTATCAACATTTTATCTCCCGTCGATGTTTTTATTGAAAATTAAGTATATAATATCCCCGACTAAATCTATTTTGCCAGTGAAATTGAACAGTTTTTTTATTAATTTTTTACTGGACATTGTCAGAAAACAGGAGTTTTGTTTTTTATGATAAAACCGGTGGAAAATGAGGACATCGCATCCGCACTCCAAGCCGCATCGGTGGAATATGCCGAAGTGTTTGACGATGAAGAAAATATCCCCGAAGAGACACGAAATCCGGAATTGCATCGGGCACTGCCGGAAACAACGGCTGCCTTTTTCCTTCCCGACGGGCCGTTAAGCAAAGCCGACACGTCACGGATCTACGAATACCGCCCGCAGCAGGTTCAGATGGCCGAAGCCGCCGCGCGCGCACTGGCAGACAACCATAACCTCTGCGTTGAAGCGCCGACCGGGGTCGGCAAAAGTTTCGCCTACCTGGTACCGGCAATCTATTTTGCAGTCAAGGAATCCCGTCCCGCAGTCATTTCAACGGAAACCATCAACCTGCAGGAACAGTTGCTGGAAAAGGATATCCCTTTGCTCCGCAAGGTTCTTGGCGTAGAGTTTAAAGCCGCACTAGCCAAGGGACGTAACAACTATGTCTGTCTCCGCCGTCTCCACATGGCAACCGGCGAACGGCAGGCGGAGTTTTTCCCGCTGGAATCGGCACTGGCAGAGGCAAAACGTATACTGCGCTGGCTGGAGGACCACCCCGGTGACGGCAGTAAAACAGATTTTCCGTTCAATATCGACAACAGCGTCTGGCTGAATTCCTGCTGTGAGGGAGGTAACTGCCGTGGCCCCAAATGTTCCTTTTTTCGTTCATGTTATTACTGGAGGGCCCGCCGTTCATGGGACCAGGCCGACATTATCATATCCAATCACGCACTGTTTTTCGCCGATTTGAAAATGAAGATGGCCGGCGACATCGAAAACACGCTGATCCCCCCATATTCCGCGTTGATCGTCGATGAAGCTCACACTCTGGAAGACAACGCGGCGGAACACCTCGGACTGCGGGTAACCCAGACCGGCTTTCACTATTTTCTACGCCGCCTGTTCAGCCCCAAGCACGGCAGCGGACTGCTGCTGAAGTCCGGCAAGGAGGCAATGGCATTACGTGAGACTGTGGCTGAAATAGAACAGTTGTCGTTTTCATTCTTCAGCATGATCGAACAGATATTGCTGGAAAAAGAGGACGACATTGTCAGGACCATGCGGCCGCAGGTGGTGCCGGACCTGCTTTCCGACAAGCTGGGTGTGTTGAAAAGGCAGCTCGACCAGTACATCAAACTTCAGGAAGACGAGGATTTCAAGACCGAGTTGCAGAATCTGCTCAATCAGTGCGACTCATACATGGAAACATTTTTTCAATTTCTCAACATGACCATTCCCGACCATGTTTACTGGATCGAAAAAAGCGGGGCGGACGAACGCGAATATATCACATTGCAGGCCGCGCCGCTGAATGTCAGCGTCCTGCTCTATCAGACGTTATTCAGCAAGGAATTTCCGGTTATCCTGACCAGCGCCACGCTATCGGTGGGTAAAACGCTCGACTACTACCGCAGCCGAGTGGGATACGGCAACGGCAGCGAACTGGTGCTTGATTCGCCCTACGATCCGCGCCAGGTAAAACTTCATGTTGCCAGACAGATTCCCGATCCGGCGGAGGACGATTTCGCGTCACGACTTCCGGAACACATTGAGAAATATATCAAAGTAACTCAGGGCAAAGCCTTTGTCCTGTTCACAAGTTATCAACTCCTTAAATACTGCGCCGACCGGATGCGAGGCTGGTTCCGTGACGAAGACATCACCTTGCTGGTACAGGGCGAGGAGCTATCACGCACTGCCATGTTGAAAAAATTTAAAGATGACATTGATTCGGTGATCTTCGGCACCACCAGTTTCTGGACCGGAGTGGATGTGCCGGGCGAAGCGTTGAGCAATGTCATCGTCACAAAACTGCCATTTCCGGTACCGTCGCATCCTCTGATCGAGGCAAGAAACGAAAAAATCCGCGAACTCGGCGGCAATCCGTTCATGCATTACAGTCTACCGGAGGCTGTATTGAAATTACGCCAGGGAGTGGGGCGGCTCATCCGGAGTAAAACCGATCAGGGCATTATTGTATTGCTTGACAAACGCGTCCTTACCAAGCGTTATGGCGGCTTCATTCTCGACTCTCTCCCCCCCTACCCTATGCAGGTGGATTGATTTTTTGTGATTCGTGTTTTGAAAATACAAACATTAAAAGATATATTACATT
>QKAL01000080.1 GCA_003246475.1 Lentisphaerota bacterium | reverse complement strand
ATTCCCACCCCGATCTCAGGGAAACAAAATTATAAAACACTGAATGGAGAATTTTTTGCGCAAGAATCGTGGTTCTGGGAAACCATGGAACCCCGACCATAGATACCTCACCCCACGGTCTGACAATATCGCACAGGTCCAAAACCGCCTGCTCGTGCCCGGAGCAATCCAGCCCCAATCCGGTCTTCTTTGCGTACTCCGGATCACAAACGGGAATCTTTGCCAAAACATCTGCCAAGCCACACCCCCGGGCTATCTCACGACGTTTTTCACTGGGATCACAAGCCACTACCTGATAACCGTAGTTCCGCCCAAGCTGCGCCGCCAATATCCCAACCACCCCCAGGCCGGCAATCACCATAACTTCAGGTGGACGGATTATGGAACGAATCAACGCCGGAATAGAAATCTTAATTATGCGGCCAAATACCGCAAGCTCCGGAGATAGGCCTTCAGGAACTCTGACAAAATCTCCGTACCTGCCACGCTGATGGCTCTGATGACATCCGCCCAGAACCAAGTCGCCGGGTTTCAGTCCGCTTACGGTCCGACCCACATCAACGACCTTCGACACCGAAGCATATCCGGTTGACATCGGATATGAATCTGGAGTTATTTGATAATGGGTTGCGTTATACACGCCCACGATTTCCGTACCAGGACTGATTAAAGAAACCAATGTTTCGGCATATATCTCATCCGCTTCGAGCGGAGAGTCATTCCTCTTGATCTTGATTAATTCAGCTTTTTCCCGGGCGGTAAACTTGATTGCGTATTCAGCTTTTTTATTCTTGACATGCATTTAAACTCTCCGACATTTATTTTTTCACTGCATAAAATATAACAAAAAACTTAATAAACTGGTATGGAAATTCATATCAGTTTTTTGTATATTTATACTATAATCAGGAACATAAACATGACATGTAACCATGAAGCCATCGCCGCGTTATTAAAACGATCAATATCATGGGAATATTATGGAGGCAACCGTTATCTGACAGTCAAGCATCCAGAAGAACCCACCTGGCGAAATCTACCCTTTATGGTCATCGTCTGTCCTCTAGAAGGAGTATACCATAGCCGGATCGATGGAATAGGCATGGTCGAAATTTACCCGGGCGAGGTTTTGATCGCTCCCAAAAACCTTAAATATACCGTTGCCATGCCCGAAGGCGGCATCCTGCACTTTGCACATATTCAGTACAATCTATTCGGCTCCACCGACTTCATGAGTTTTTTCAAAGTACCGTTTCTGCTACGTGGCGAAAATGCCGTCTTGATTGCCGAAACTGTTAAAGAACTGCATATCGCAATGACGAACATCCCGAGCGAGGGAACGTTATTTCAACAAACTGCCCGCAGAATGAGCCTGGCATTAAGATTGCTGGATTTAGTTACAGCGTCCTCCGAAAACAACAAGGACGGGTTAAACTGTTTTAATAACATACTGCGCATAGAACCGGCGCTGCGCTATATGGAAAAGCATCTATCTGAAAACATATGCCGTCGCCACCTGGCTAAACTGTCATCTCTGTCGGAAACACGTTTTCATTTTGTTTTCAGCCAGGCCACAGGAGTGGCTCCAATGACTTATTTGAAAAATTTACGGATGGCAAGGGCACAAATATTACTGTTCCAGAGTGACCACTCAATAAACGCAATCGGAGAAATGGTAGGTTATCCGGATGTTTACCATTTCAGCAAAAAATTCAAAAGCACCTTTGCCATTACCCCGTCGGCATATCGCAGAGATTCCCGCCAGCAGGCAGCTGTAATGACAGTGACAAAACATGATTAGCTAAAGAAGTTGTAACACAGAAAATCTTCGTATAAAAAAAACACCCGGTCGCAACCGAAGTCGCAACCGGGATCCCCTCCTCCTCCTATTGCCTCATCATAGCCAACCTAATGACACATGGCGTTTTCGACTGCCTTGACAAAGGCGGTAACCTTGAACGGTTTCTCCAGGGTCGTCATTTCCCCCGCGGCCCTGGCATGTGCCAGATAGACTGATGCCGGGATTTTCCCCCCTCCCGACATCGCTATGACTGGTATGTCCTTATACAATTTACGCATCTCAATTATAGTCTGTATCCCGTCTTTATCCGGCATGATGATGTCGGTAACCAACAGGTCGGGGCGGCTCGCAGCCGCCAGCGTCAACGCATCGGCGCCATCCGCAACACCTGAAACCTGATGCCCTTTCGAACGCATCAGATCGACCAGAGTATCACGTATATCATCATCATCATCAACTATCAGAATACTGGCCATAATCAGTCATTCCTTAACTTATAGGCGGAGATATTATAACGAATATTCCGTGCCAATCATCACTCCAACCACGCAAGATACTACCAATCAGCACTTTACACCTACAAATCAAAAAAAAGACACCAGCAGCAAACATCAACTTTTATTGATGCATATCAGTATCAATCTTTCATTTTCTCGATATATAAACAACTTACATCACATTAAATCATTTTGTCATATAAACTTTTCTTAACACCCTTCAGTAAATTTTTTCGCCATCAACTCTAAAGTTAATTTTTTTTCAAGTGTACTTTTGTCAACTGTAACTTTCAGGTGTATACTTGTGCATATAATCATGGAAAGGGATAGGGAAATGGACAGCAAAGCAGCAATGCGTCAGGCCTGCGAAAAAGTCGGGATTAAAAATATTGCCCTGGCACTGAATATCTCGCAAACCGCACTCTACAACCAGATCAATGACGACAAGCGTTCGGATCTCCTGCAACGATTTGTGGATTTTGTCAACGCCTGCGAAGACGATACGCCGCTGAACTGGGTCTGCGAACAATGTAACGGATTGTTTATCAAAAACCCGGATATTCAGGTCAAAGAAGTAAAGTCACCCACCCAGTCGATCTCGGATTCGCTGAACAAATTCAGCGATGTAATCAAGGAGATAAGCAATGCCATCGCCGATCAAAGAATCACGCTTGATGAAGCCGAAGGCATCCGCGCGAAGTGGGAAGAACTGAAAACACTGATGGAGGCTTTTGTGCTCTCCTGTGAATTTGGCTATCACAACAAGCTGCCATTCGACAATAACTCTGTCTCCAAAGATTGAATAATAAGGGAGCAGAATGATAAATATATCATCTGCACCCCCTGATTCAGAATCATGCAGGAACAATCCTGCAACACTCACCAGCCTTAAAAGATAGTTCCAGAACCGCGGCTGACGTAATATTTTCCCGCCCGGAAGAATATTCTATCCGAACTGCCGCGCCCGGATGTGGGTTCCCCAACCGTAACATTGCATCACGCGGAGCTTTTACTTCGAGCTCGCATACGGTACCATATTGGATCATACCGCTGACCAGTACCCCGCCTTCACAAGGCATATCGCGAAATTCCGCCCGCTTCCATCGCTGTGGAGTGCCGGAAAAAACATAGTTTATCCCGCGCCGTGAGTGAAGAAACATATCCTGAACGGCGGCAACCGCCCCCATTCCAGCATCCATTTGCATGATCTCGCCACGTACCCCCGCGATATTGTGAATCGGAGCGGCAGACGCACACATGGGAGCGGCCCCCATTAGTGACAAACCGGGAAAATTGACATCGTGCAGTGTTCCATGCCCCTCATTAGTGAATACCTTCTGCCATATCTCCAAGATCAATTCCGCCATCGGACCGTTTTTAAGCCGGGAATGCAACATAGATGCCCAAGGCATACACCAACCTGTCCATAAGCCCATACCCTGTTTTATCCAATGGGTTAAGGTATTATTAACGATACCGCTCCATTGTACGTCAGTATAGTCGATGGTATCAAATGGGCATATCGACGCCAAATGCGAATGATGTCGATGACTTTCCTCCAGATCGGTACCGTCCCAAAGACCTATTTTCGCGTTTTCTCCGTCAACAAAGACCGAGAACAACGGCAGATTTTCCCTGATTTCCAGCCATTTCGCGTCAGGATCCATCCCCAGTTTTGTCGACGCGTCTATCAGATCTTCGCACATGCGATGAATGGCGGCAAGCTGAAAGCTGGCATTAACGCCCCAGGCATCCATCCGGTCGCCACGATATTCCGGCGAAACACTGACCGGCAGGACATACACGCCATCCTTCTTTTCCAGCATGGCCTCATAAACACGCATAACACCGCGCATGAAGTCAAACACCTCATCGCGGAGAAACGCCAGATCACCGGAGTAGAGATAATACTGGTACATCATCTGCGCGATCCAGGCGCTGCAACCGTGATCAATGGTTCCGGTCCAAAAACTCCCCATGCAGGTACAACGGTCATCGACGGCATGAGGCATCATATAACCATCGTCAATACCGACAAAGCAACGGGCATTATGCCGTAACTGTCCTTTCCAGGAAAAAACCATATTAAACATCGGCAACAGGTGAGAAAGGCGGTTGGCCTTATATGCCGGCCAGTAACACATCTGTACATTGATATTGAAATGGTAGTCACTTGACCATGGGGGAAAGCGGTATTCCTCGATCCACGGGCCCTGCAACGTCGCCGGAATGCCTTCGGGATTAGTAAAAGCTGCGAATTTGTAAAGCCCAAAATAATATATGAAATCGATCTTCTCGTTAGGCGTCTCGATTTTCGGCACGTCAGCCCAATATTCATCCCACCACAGCCGGAGCTCGCGTTTAAAAATGTCAATACCTTCTCCCACCGCCTGGTTGAGTAACGACTCTGCGGATTGCCGGAGCCGGACAAAATCCGTATCCCGGGCAGTCACGCTCCAGATAACATTTTCCTTGCAACGATATCCCACGCATAATGCCGGGTCGGAAGGTAAAGGCTGGATCCAGCCGGACACACCATGATCGTTCAACAGCTCAGGAGCCGCAATACCGATCTGCTTGAACTCCTCCTGCATTATATGCGCCGACGGCACGACACTGATCCCGATTTTGTGTTCCGGCGGCAGTTCGATAGTAAAAACCTGACGCCGCATCGCCAATGCCACCTTCACACCATACTCACAGCCTTCATAATGGTAAAAAATCATACCGCTGCCGGAGCGCAATTCCAGTTCGCCCCGGCACAATAGGGCGCCGGGGGGAAGTTGTAAATCCATACGACCAACCGGCACCACCGACGGACGCTCAGGCATACCGGGAACTTTTTCAGTATCGCAGGAAAATATTTCCGCAATACCATCTGCATCGTTCCGTTCCAGACAACTCCGAATCCGGGTATAATTCTGCTTTTCCGTCCACGACATTCCTCCGCGATGATCCCAGAAATCAGCTCGGCCAATCGTAATCCGGAGTTGCTCACCTTCTCCCCACACCAGCAATCCGGATGTGCCGTTGCCAAACATCATCCCGGTATGAGGCCGTAACAACGGAAACTCCCATTTTATCACATCCAGCATAATATTTTTATCCTTCAATAGTTGTTTTTGATGCACAAAAATATTATATTACATCAATCACACGCTGACAATTATACTTTTGCCGCACAAAAGGTTTAAA
This sequence comes from Lentisphaerota bacterium, assembly GCA_003246475.1. Lineage (GTDB taxonomy): Bacteria > Verrucomicrobiota > Lentisphaeria > Victivallales > SZUA-371 > SZUA-371. The sequence continues at coordinate 10,982 of QKAL01000080.1, read as the reverse complement.
AATGATGCAAGAAACAACTTTACACTGCGAACCGCATTTCTGGCTGCTTGACCAGCCGCCATACCATAGTAACGTCTGGCTGTTTAAAACGAATTTTCTGAGAGGTGTCGGTGAGTTTATTTCGCGCCAACCCTATCCATCCGGGATTACGCTACGTATCATAACTTCAGGGAAATGGCAGATGAAAATGTGTGGAGGAGTGTACGAACTTGCCCCCGGCGATATCTTTCTGGCATTGCCGGGCATTTACATCGAATTCGGACATTACAGCCCAGTGGGTAATTGGGAATGGTATGAATTACAGTTTAACGGCGGCGCTGCCGAAGAATTTATACGTGAGTTCGGCGTAGACAAGCATCATCCGGTAACTCAGCCGCGACATCCGGCCACGGCAATCCGCATCTTCAAGAAACTTCACCAGATGCTGGGAAGTCCGGACCGCGACGTAACAACCATCTCCAGTTGGTTTTTTCGCCTGACTCAACATTGCGGGACACTTCCCCCGGAGAAAGTAGCCGGACCGGCCGATACCGCGGAAGAACTCGTGACACGGGCAATCACACTACTGGAAACCGACCCGTCCAACCACTGGAACGTCAATGAAATCGCACAGTTGCTGAACGTAAACCGCACTACCCTTGGCAGGGCATTTAAAAAATGCGGTCACGGTACCCCGCACGAATTTATGAACACTTATCGGCTGATCAAGGTAATGGATCTTTTAAGAAACACGTCTTTGACCATTGCCGCGATTGCCACGGCATCAGGATTCAGCAATGAGAAATACTTTATCAGCTGGTTCCGCCATCAGACCGGGATAACACCCGGTAAGTGGAGAAACCAGCCGGATGCGGTCAGTCACAAAGCGGAATCAGATAGTCAAAACTGAGTCGCAACGACTCAAACGGGTCAATCTGACATACATCCTGCTCCACTATAAACCATTCGGTTCCGGCGGCATCAGCGGCATCAATGATTGCGCGCCAATCAAGATTACCGCCACCGATATGGAACATGGTGATCTGGTTGCCCTTAATCCCAAACTCCTTGAGATGCAGCAGCGGAAGACGTCCACTCAACTTCTTGATCCATGATACGGGGTTACAGCCGCCATGTTGAATCCAGAAGGTATCAAGCTCACCTTGTAATGCCGGAGCCTGATCGTAAATAATGTCCAGCATCGTGTGCCCTTCGAACTTTTCAAACTCGATGGCATGGTTATGGTAGGTAAGCACCTGTCCGGCAGCGGCCAACTGCCGTGCAGCAGCATCCAGCGACCTCGCCAACGTCACCACGTCCGTATGGCAAGATGGAATCGCATGGGGGAAAGGATAGGCAGTATATTTACAGTTCAGCCGCCGCAGCCGTTCAATCACCGCACCAGGGTTTTCCACAATGGTTTTACCTGGCTCATGAGTGGCGCAACAGATCAGACCTTCACCGTCAAGGATACGAACCAGTTCCTCTTCCGGAATCGGTCCCATGCCGGAAACCTGTACGGCATCATAGCCGATCGCCTTAACTTTTTTTAAGGTTGCCGCAATATCCCCAGGCGTTTTAAGATAATCCCGCAAGGTATAGAGCTGTACCGCAATCTGATTTTTTTTCATTTTATACTCCCTGAATTAAAATGACCCGGACATGTTTACAACCGCGTCCGTAGTCGTATTTTTTTCAAATTTTGAACTGTTAATCAAACGATTCAGCATGGATTCATAGGCATCGCCATCCAATGGCAGCTTCAGTGTCTGGTTATTCAACCCGGAATAAAGCATGGCGTTACCCAACTCTACCGATTTGATACCCTCATCCGCCGGCGCGATCAATGCGGCACCAGAAGAAATAGCAGCAACAAAATTGGCAATCACATCCTGATGCGGAGTTCCGCTGTCGGTTCCATAGGGCACATCGATATTCCATACAGGAATCGAACCGAAAGCCTGATCGGAAACGGCGCAGAACTCGTCTACCGTCTGCTCCGTGCGGGTAAACACAAGCTTACCCGACTCAAATACCAGTTTTCCGCGCGTTCCGGCAATTTCCAGACGGTTCGAGCCGGGAAATTCCCCGGTAGTGGTGATAAACGTCGCACTGGCACCGTTGGAAAACTCACAGCAGGCAGTAACTTCATCCTCCACTTCAATGTGGTGGTAACGCCCGATCTTTACGAACGCGCGCACTTGAGACGGCAACCCGAAAAACCATTGAAACAAATCCAACTGGTGCGGACACTGATTGAGCAGAACCCCACCGCCCTCGCCTTTCCAGGTGGCGCGCCAGCCGCCGGTATCGTAATAGCGCTGGGTACGGAACCAGTCGGTAATAATCCAGCTGACCCGGTAGATCTCACCCAGTTCGCCTCGGTCGATCATCTGTTTGATCTTGCAATGCGCCTTGAGAGTACGCTGCTGAAACATCGCGGCAAACACCAGTTCCGGATGTCTGGCATGGGCCTCGATCATTTTTCTGGCATCTTTGACATGGACCGCAATCGGTTTTTCGGTCAGAACATGCAGACCGTGCTCAAATGCCGCAATGGTCAGCGGGGTATGGTCATAATGGGGTACGGCTATGATTACCGCATCCACTGAGCCGGATTTAAACATGGTTATTGCATCGGTAAATGCCCGGCATCCGGCCTGGTCGGCAAATTTACGCGCTTTCGCCTCATCACAATCACATACCGCGCTCAAGACCGCATCAGATACATTCCCGACGCTGGTCACATGGAGCGAACCCATGTTGCCCAATCCAACAATTCCAATTCTTACCTTATCCATCTCTACTCCTGAAATATGTTTATCATTTACCAGTGAAGAAAATCCGGCTTGATCCCGATACGGGAACCGCGCAGTTGCGGCGACACTGCCCATTCGACAGCCTTATCCTCCATCGCCCGCTGCCTTTGCGCCAGCAAACCGATCCCCTGCCTTCCATCAAGACTTTCGATATAGTCAAACGCCACCAGGAAGTAATCACGGCCGGGCAGAAAACCGCGCAGTTCTGCCATGGCAACAAAACGGGGTACAATATCGCAAAAGTCGATATAGATCGCCCGGGGAGCAGTCTTGGGATCGGAAAACAAACGGTCGGCGATCAAATTCAACTCACCTTCGATATCAAAAAAATCCCGGACATGCAGCCATTCGGGCCTGATCGTCATCCGTGCTCCGACCAGCGCCTCGTAAAAATCTGTCTGGCGTTCGGCGATGTAGGGAAAATCCGTCTTGTACGAACGGGCGATAAAAGCAAGCTCCGGACCTGCATTATACTTCAACCATTCCAACCCCTCAGCCACACTTTCGCGGGAATCGGTGTCTATATAATCATAATCGCCGAAACGCCGTCCGATCAGGACTTGCGGGACACCGCCGGACGCGATGTAGTCCATCTGCATCATCTTGTCATACGAAGGACGCAACCAGATCACGCCGCTGCCGGGACGGACAATATGGCGAAGATTGATGTTAATCTCGTCAGCGCGATAGAGAAAGCACGGGGTCAGACGCTGGATCTCGGAGACAATATAACTGCTGTAAAGGAAATCGTCGGCTGTATATGCCTTGCGAAAGTTCTCGACCACAAAAAAACGGGTAATATCACGGGTCGCAGGGAATGTTTCCGCAACATAAGTTCCAGCCCCTTGGCGGGAATAAACGTAACCGCTCTCAGACAGCTCCTTGATTGCCGTGTCGATACTTCCTCGCGAGCACCCGTAACGCGTCATGAACTGATGTCGCGAGTACAAAGGTTCTCCCGGCTTCAGACGCCCCTGACGAATATCATCGAGTATCTTCTGTTTGATGGTATCTACTTTTGAAAGCATTTCCATTGTCTCCGTATTTCCTGTCGCTAATATAAATATAGGAAGGAATTGACTATTTGTACATAGTCAATTACTAAAAACAAGAGACATGACATGCTCACTTGCACAAAAAAAGAGCACGAGAGAGAAAGTAAAAACAATTACTACTATATTTCAGGAAAACCGCAGATCACGGGCGGCGGCATTTAAAAATAACCACGACCGGATAATGTTTCAGCTGTTCGTAATACTCACTCCACGATTCACTGAAGTAAGGCACTTTCTGCATCATCTCCTCCAGGTCGCAGGTATCAAGCTTGACGGGGGCCGGCTCGACAATCCGTTCGATCTGCAGACCGGCATTCAGTATCCAGTCAGCCATCTGACCAATCGGATAAAACACCGCGCGCGCGACTTCCTCGCCAAGCCGGTTATAACGAATATCCGGTTCCGGCTGGAAATAATCCTTGACAAAAAGCCCTTCATCATCATCGATCATCAGCCATTCTCCGGAAAACAGCGGATGACCGGTGGAGAACAGCAGCACACCGCCGGGCTTCAGCAGGCTGGCACAATTGGCGACTACCTTATCCGGCTCCGGCGAAAAGGCCAATGCGTAACTGGAATGTACCAGATCAAACTTGCCGTAACTGTCCGGCAGAGCCTCTTCCATTCCCATATGCAGCGTCTCGATCGAGAGATTCAACGATTCGGAAATGCGGTTGGCCTCTTCCAGCTGTTCCAGCGAAATATCCGAGGCAACACACACAGCCCCGCGCGACGCCAGATACAGACTGTTCTGCGCCGCGCCGCAGCCAAACTCATAACAGCGCAACCCTTTAACATCTTCCGGAAGCAGATGCAGGTCACAGTCTCCCGGCACCAAAGGCCCATAGTGAAAATCATTGACGCAAATATCAATTTCATCCTGGTACTCTTCCGCAATCGCATCCCAGTATTGCCGGTTTCGTTCAATTATCGCTTTCTTTTCCATCATTCACCCCCCGCTGATATCAGATTAATCCCTTTTAATATTTCCACCGCACGCTGCAACTGGACATCATTGACCGCCCCGTCATATGACGGTCTGATCTCACCCGGACTGCGGATCAATTGCCTGACCAGCCGCATATTTTCCTCCGGCGACATCGCCACCGCGATATCCGGTTCAATTCCCCTGCCGTTGATCACCCGGCTCGACGGCGTATAGTACAATGCCGTCGTATACCTGACCCCGGAGTTATCCGGCAACCGGACAATTTTCTGCACCGACCCCTTGCCGTATGATTTCGTGCCGATCAAAACCGCCCGGCGATGATCCTTCAGGCAACCGGCCACCACCTCGGAAGCACTGGCACTCTGCCCGTTGATCAAAATAACCAGCGGCAACGCCATCTCCTTGTCACAATCCTGGGCATTGTACGATACATCTTCGCTCTTCACCCGCCCGGCAGTACGAGCCACCATCTTGCCGGTGGCGATAAACCGGCTGCACACCTGTATGGCGCTGACCAGCAAACCGCCCGGGTTGTTGCGTAAATCAACAATCAACCCGTCAAGCCGATGCTGTTTCAGCCGCGCGATAGCCTTATCAAGCTCATCGGCAGTGTCAACGGAAAATTGCCGGATACGAATATATCCGATCGAGCCGTCGATAACCTTGACGCCCTCATAGGGAACCGGAGACTCATCAATATTCTCTCGAACCAGTTCCGCTTTCTTCATCTGCTTGTTCGCCGCATCGAAGTAACCGATTGCAACCTTACTGCCGGATTCTCCCTTCAGCTTATTCATGACCTGTTCGTAACTGAGTTTTTTTACCTCTTCACCATCAATGCTCAATATAAAATCACCGGCTCGGATCCCAGCTTTCCAGGCCGGGCCATCATGAATCGAACTTTCAACCTCCACCCGCCCGTTACGGTATATCACAATCACCCCGATCCCGACAAATTTACCTTCGCTCAAGTCAATAAACTGCTCCATACCTTTCGTCGAATGATAGGAACTGTAAGGATCAAGGCTGGACAGCATCCCGTTTAAGGCGCCATCCACCAGGCGACTGTAGGAAACCTTGTCCTTGTCTACATAATTATTATGCAACAGCTCCATAATACGAGTCAGACGAACCAGCTCGTTGTATTTATCCGTGTCATCCTTCCCCGGCGGCTCCGGCGGAGAAACCGGGACTGTGGCACCATTTACCACCGCCCACATCAATACGGCGAAAATCCCGCAAATCACTTTTCCCCACATCGTTTGCGTCATTCGCCATTACCCCCAAGTTCAGGATTATTTACCTGACACACCGTCTTCCCGGTCTGGCTCTCAAGACGACGCCGCCGAAAAAAATCCTGCATAATAAATTTACACTCCGGCTCCAGCACCCCCCCCTTGACCTCCACCCGATGCAGCATGCCGGAAAAACCGGTAATATCCAATGCCGATCCGGCAGCTCCGGCACGTGGGTCCGCCATCCCGTAAACCACCCGCCTTACCCGGGAATTGACCATCGCCCCCGCACACATCGCGCACGGCTCCTTCGTCACATAAATATCCACATCATCCAGACGCCAGTCGCTCTTTGCCGCCGATGCCTGAGTCATCACCAATATTTCAGCGTGAGCCGTCGCGTCTTTGAGCATCTCGACCTGATTCCAGGCCCGCCCGATAACCTGTCCATCCCGGACCGCCACCGCGCCGACCGGCACCTCACCGGCTTCCGCCGCCCGCTCAGCCTGCCGGAGTGCTATCTTCATAAAATGTTCATCGTCGAAAACAATCAAACGTTCATCCTCAATCATCAAGCATTCCTTTCAACATCTGATTACGCAACTCCTCAAGCCCTTCCTCTCCATACAACTGGCGAACCAGCTTCACATTGAATTCGGTAAACATCTGCGGGTCGGGTTTAGTTATCACATCACCTTTTGACATCTCCAGCATCCGCTTACGCTTCTGCGGGTCGCGATCATAGATATCCAGATAACGCACCATTGTTCGCGGGCTCAATTCCGCATAAATCTTCTGGCCGAACTCCTCCTGGTAATCCGCCGCCATAACCGAAATCAGATCCGGCGAAGGATTACGCAGTTTCAGCGAACGCAAATAGTCGTATATCATACCCTTGCAGGCGGTCTCGTCAAACATCGGGAATCGCACCTCACGGCCGCGGCTGCAGATGTTCGGCGGAAAAAAGTAATTCGACGCCGCCAGCAGAATGACATTATCCGGGAGGACAAAACTGCCGCCGACGTTCGTCCGGAAATAATACCAGTCGATATTTCGCGGATCGACATCATCGAAAAACACCACGAATTTATGGTTTTTTCGCCGCGCCAGACGGTTTATCAATTCAACCAGCCCCGATTCCAGATCCTCCGGTTCCGGCAGAATTAAAATGAGTTCAGGGAAATGCAGCGAATAAGAAATGGAAAAATGCGTCTTTCCCAGTCCGGGAAGACTGGTAATCAGCAACGGGATATTGGCCTCGCCGTTGACAAATGCGGTCAAATGTTTAAGATACAGTTCCTTGACCTCGAGGTAACCGTAAAATTTCTCTACCGGGCGGATAGAATTGAGCGTCACCGGGCGAAACACGCCGTTGACATACCGGAATGTTCTTCCCACGCTGAACGGATCGGCCCGTTCTGCAAGTTCGCGGAACTTCGCGATACGCGACGGCATAATACGCTTGTCGGGAAGGATGAACAAACTGTTGCGGCACAACAACGAATATCCCTGCGGATATACACGGGGGATCACATCCCCTTCACCGGAAAGCATCTCCAGCAGGTTCAGATAATCGGGAATCAGCGTGGAACAGGCATCGCAAAGCCGTGCCGCGTGTGAAAAACGATAACGGGCAAACTCCCGCCGCCCTTTTTCCCTGGCGTTAAGGTCGCCGAAAAAATCGTCTTCCGCAGCCGCCAGATCCATAATCGCGGCTTCCAGATTATGCTCAAACGATTTGTCCCGGCAGAAAAAACACATCCGGTTGATATAGTCGATCGAATCGGCTCGCTTGTCCACCACCTCAAAAAAACGTGTCGCAGGTTCCGAATTGCCATAAATAAGCTCCAGATCCTCGGCCATCGCCATCAACACCGTTTTCAACAGGACAATAAAATCCTTGCGGTCAATATCGATGATCTCACACTGACCGCCCACCGGCTCCTCAAATAGCACGTTGAGGCTGGATAAAGCACCGGAAACTCTTTTCCGCAACGATTCTATCTTATCCGAATACATGATTTCTCCCGCAAAGTTGATGTCCCCGACAATAAGAAAATACTATCCCAAAGTAGCTAAATCAAGCCATCGGCAAATAAAAAAACGCGGACGAAAGCATCTCCCGTCCGCGCTGGAAAAAATCCCAATGCCTCAGCGACGCATCAGCTCCTTGAACTGGGCAAACAGGTGCTGCGGATCATGCGGCCCGGGAGCCGCTTCCGGATGGTACTGCACCGCAAAAACCGGTTCATTCTTATGCTTTACACCTTCGACCGTGTTGTCATTCAGGTTGCGATGGGTAATCTCCAGGCAAGACGGCAGCGAAGCCTCGTCAACTGCGTAATTGTGGTTCTGAGACGTAATGTCCACCGAACGGTCGCAGAGGTTCATTACCGGATGATTGCAGCCATGATGCCCGAACTTGAGGCGATAGGTCCGCGCGCCACAGGCCAGCGAAAGCAGCTGGTGCCCCAGACAGATGCCCATGATCGGTACCCGACCGATTAGCTCTCTGCCGGCCTCGATCGCATAGGAAACAGCAGCGGGGTCGGCAGGACCGTTGGAGAAAAATACGCCGTCCGGCTTCATCTTCAAAACTGCGGCGGCTGGCGTACGTGCCGGAACCACAGTTACATTCATGCCGGAAAGCCGCAGATTACGCAGGATGTTCCACTTAATACCAAAGTCGTAGGCAACGATATTGAATTCTACCGGAGGAAGGGATTCAGCCACACCCCAGGTGGCAGTCTTGCTGCCGTCTGCGTCCCAGACATGAACCTCGTCGCAGGATACTTTGGAAGCGTAATCCTGGTTATCGAGCCCGCTCCATGCTCTGGCCTTCGCCACGCCTTCTTCGCCGGTGATCTTTTCGGCGGAGCAATGCATAAAACCCTTGAGCGTACCGCAATCACGCAGTTTCAAAGTCAGCGCACGCGTGTCGATACCGGCGATCGCGGGAATATTCTGCTGTTTCAGCGCATCCGTCAGAGAAACTTCGGACCGCCAGTTACACGGCTGGTTCATCTCATGGATAATAAAACCGTTGAAGAAAAACTTCCGGGATTCCATATCGGCGGCATTAATGCCGGTGTTACCGATTTCCGGATAGGTCATGGTCACGAACTGACCGGCATATGACGGATCGCTGATGATCTCCTGATAACCGGTCAGGCCGGTATTGAACACCACTTCCCCCACCCCGTCAACCGCGGCGCCGACCGAATAACCCGGCAAAACCGTTCCGTCTTCCAACGCCAGAAACGCCGGCTTCTCGCGCTGTTCTTTCCAATTATAGCAATGTTCCATAAGACTACCTGTATTTAAATTATACTTACCATTCTATGAATAAATCACAAATCCTATTAATATAGTTCCCGTTTTTAAAAGACACAATCAGGATGACGATTTTTTCCCGCTTTTTTATCGCCGGTTTATTGGATTTATGCAAGCGCCCAGCCCCGCCTCAAGTCGAAATATCACGTACAGCAGAATATTATACCGGCATGTTGGCGGGCGCGATCCTGCGGCGAAACACCGGCAGGCTAAGCCGAAATCCCCCAATTATCTCATACACCTACAAACCAGCCTCGCCCCTTATACCACCTCCCAGAAACGCAGCATAACAATTGAACCATTTTTTTAAATTATTAACCTTCTTTTGCGAATAACATTTACTTTTTTGCAGTTAATTCACCGATTTCTTCTACAATCATTGGAAAAAGCTCGCTTTGCATACTAAAATATTTCTCGCGTAGATAGTTGATCTTTCCTTCGAATTGCAGCTCTGAGGCTACGATAAACTCTCTACCTTTCCCCACAAATTTAATAACTTATAAGAACGCCTCTATATGTATTGAAAAAATGGATAAGCGCAACGTCATCATAAATTACCTTATGGACGCCATAAAGTCCGGAGAATATTCCGAAGGTGAAAAAATTCCCTCGGAGTATGAGCTTGCCAATAAGTTTCATGTCAATAAAAAGACTGCGAATCTTGCGGTCAGTACGCTTGTTGCCGAAGGCGTTTTGGAACGATCAAGAGGCGCAGCAGGGACAAAAGTTAAAAAATCACATTACCCTAACGGAGTGATTACTTTTTTGGGATGCCTGCGCGATTCTTTCAATTTTTGGGGTTTTATGGTTAAAGGAGCTCAGGACGAAGCTTCCAGAAGGAACTATGCTTTACAATTTATTGAATATCCACAAAACCAATTGACTAATCTCTGGGAAAAGCTGATCGACTTCAAAGTCTCCGGAATGTTGGTCTGCAGTTATGGTCTGATTAAGGAGCAGTTGCCTTTTCCCATAGTGCATATTGACCTTCTCCCCACAGAAGGTGTCATTTACAATTCAGTGAACAGCGACAACTTTGAAGCAGGATATCTGGTCGGACGGCATTTGCTGGAGCATGGGCACACGGAGATCGTTTTTGTGCAAAAGAATTACGAGCCTCATATGTTCATTCGCGCAAATGGATTTGTGGCGGCATTAAAGGAAAGTGGAATCCATGATGCAAAATCACGTGTGATCCTTTCGGCCAGTGAGCCTGCTTTTGTGCTCGAAATAATAAAACAAAAATTTCCATCAAGTACTGCAATTGCTTATGATTGTGATCATGGTGCATTGGAAATGTGTCGATTTCTTATCCAAAACAATATCAAAATTCCCGAACAGATATCTATTACCGGGTTTGGCGCATTGACTCAAATGAATCCAGTATTAAGAGTGACTTCAGTGGAGCAGAATCCGATTGCAATGGGTAGACATGCCTGTTCTCGCTTGATTGATATTATAGAAGGGATATCTCAAACCCCAATCAACGATATCTTGCCGGTTGAGTTGTTCAACGGTGATACAGTTGCCCCGCCCTGCGAAAATCACCCACTAAAATGTCGGTAACCAACCGTATTAAAGATTTTTGAATGGGTCATTAATATATCAAAAT
>QKAL01000123.1 GCA_003246475.1 Lentisphaerota bacterium | reverse complement strand
GGTTGCCGTCCGCATCATGGCCGCAGATGCCGCGGCTGACAGTGCCGAATTCCGACAGCGTGTTGCTTAGTTTGTACCCGACCATGCAGAAGTCGGCGTACTGACCGTCTTCTGCCGTCGATAAATATTCACAGAGAACCTGATAGCTGCCGCTGCCGTAGAAGTCATCGGCGTTGATGACGGCAAACGGTTCGTTGATGACATCTTTTGCCGCCAGAATGGCATGGCCGGTTCCCCATGGCTTCTCGCGTCCGGACGGAACCTTGAATCCTTGGGGGAGGTTGGTCAGTTCCTGAAAAGCGTATTCGACCTTGATCTTGCCGCTGAAACGGCTGCCGATAGTTTCCTTGAACGCAGTTTCGATGTCGCGGCGGATGACGAATACCACTTTGCCGAAACCGGCACGGATGGCATCGAAAATAGAGTAATCGATAATGGTTTCGCCGGAAGGTCCGACCGGGTCAAGTTGTTTAAGGCCTCCATAGCGGCTTCCCATTCCGGCGGCAAGAACTAACAGTGTCGGTTTCATCTTTTTACTATACTCCCTGATTTAAATTTTCAGCATGACTCTCTGATAATAAGTTCACAGCGGATGAGTTCCGGGGTGACCGGCTCTCCGTTTATGTATTTAAACAGCATTTGCGCAGCGGTTGAGCCGAGCAGGTGCAGATTTAACGATACCGAAGATATGGCGGGCGTGTTATATCGGGCGAAACGGACATCGTCGAATCCGATGACCGCGATATCTTCTGGAATACGGACATCCCCGGCAATGGCCTCCTTGATGAACCCGGCGGCCAGGACGTCATTGGCACAGAGTACGCAGTCGATTTCCGGGTACTTTTCACGTAATTCCCGAAATGCCGTGGCTCCGCCGCCGAATGTGTGCCCGCCAGTGTGAAAAATCAAACTGGCGGCGGTTTCGCCCAGCCCTTCGCGGAATCCCTTTTGTTTGCGTTTGTCGAGATGTCCGCCGATGTACGCCGGATGATGGCGGCCGGTACGGACGAAGTATTTTCCCGCCAGAGCGGCCCCGATGGCGTTGTCGAACGTTACCGTATACTGTGTTTCAATTCCCATATGGCCGATGACGATGTATGGCACTTCCGCGGCGCGGGCTATCTCAACCAGTTTTACCGATTCGCTGCTTCCCGCCACGATAATCACTCCGGCGAGACCGCCACTGAGGATGTAGTCACGGTAACTGGCCAATGGACCGTTGCCCTGGGATTCCGGCGGCATAGGATTGGTCTGCAGGAGATTGCCGGTCGAGAGCAGTACCTGGTTGATCCCCAGTTGGATCTCGATGATGAAATAGTCGGGTTGCTCCGTGGATATTGAGGGATAGAAAAAACCGATGATGTTGGAATTGCTGGAGGACAGATTCCGGGCATGGATATTGGCGCAGTAACCAAGTTCTTCGGCTTTGGCAATAATGTACTGCCGGGTCTTTTCGCTGATCCGGCCCTTTTCGCTGAACGCCCGCGATACTGTGGCCGTTGATACTCCGAGCATGCCGGAGAATTCCTTGATGTTCAACTTTTTTTTCAATCAATCAATTCCATAAGGTTTTGCGTAAACGATTACGCATTATATTTTAATTGGAATTTCTATAAAATCAAGTATTTTAATAATAAAATGCGTAATTGTTTTCGCAAAAAAAAATCGTATAAAGAAATAACCATATTTGCAAATTACATGAGCAAGCTTTATAATCGATAATAATGTGATGGGTTCAGTTAAATCGAGAGGTCGTAAATGGGTCGTTTGTTCGGCTGGTTAAACAATATTATCAACCCTCATGATGAAGAGCCGGAGGCTGCTCCGGAAAAGAAAACCGCGGTACCGGCAAACAGCCGCAGGCCTGTTTTTCCGGAATGTTCCCGCCCGTCCGGTGACGGCAACATTGATGATGCCGATTACTGGTGGTGTTTTGAAGGTCACCCCCATGAGGATATCCCGCTGTTTGATATAATCAACAATGATTTGATTATAAAGGACATAAAAAACAATATCAAGACCGGCGCCCTGCCGGTGATGGAAATCCCGGATAATGTCATCAAGACGTTGCGTCTGCTGGATGACCCGGAATTCAGTTACCGCGAGGTTGCGAATCTGATTGAGCGCAGCCCCGGCATGGCGGGAGAATTTCTGAAGATCACCAACTCTTCGCTGGTCAGTACCGGCACGACAATCCATGATCTCAAGACGGCATTGCCGCGCCTGGGTAAAGTCAAGATCAAATCGATGCTTTACATGTATTCGTCGAAGGCCAGTTTTATGCATAAATCGGTTTTTGAATCGCTGGCCGTGGATATTGTCGAGCATAGCTATGCGGTGGGTCTGATCGCCGGATTTCTCAGCCAGCGTTACTTTGCCAATCCGGACGTGGCCTTTTTTGCCGGCTTGCTGCACGATATCGGCAAGCTGGCTATCCTTAAGTCGATAGCCGAGTCTTACGATATTCCCAAACGCTCCGGCATGATGTTTTGCGAGGAGATGTTTGACCGTATTTTCCCGGAACTGCACGAGAAAGTCGGGCTTTATATCGCCCAGTCATGGCGGATCGAAGACTCGGTCAAGGCTGCGATTATGCACCATCATGACCTCTATATATCCCCGAATGATTATGCCAATACGGAAATGGTCGAAAACCTGTGTTGCCTTATCAACATCAGCGATACCATCGCCAAAATCCTGGGCAAGGGGAAAAGTATCGGCGCGGTCAACATCTTCCAGGAAGAATCCGTTAACCGGATGCACTGGGTCAAGGACTGGTCAACGGTTGAGTTTCTCGGATGCATTCCCGAGATGATGGACTTCAAACTGGAACGTTGATACCTTGCCTCACGGCAGCATGGTGAGTATCGCGAAAAAGTGTAGTGTGCTCCCCGCCAGAACGAATAAATGCCATACCGCATGGCTGTAGGGCAGTTTCTTCCAGACGTAGAAGACTACTCCCGAGGTATATGCTAATCCGCCCGAAAATAGAAAAATTATGCTTTCTTTTGAAAGGTTGGGCAATAATTTGTGGAAAGTACAGATACAGAACCAGCCCATGAAAAGATAGATGAGAGTGGATAACAGCCGGAACCGACCAGTGAAAAAAAACTTCATCACCACGCCTCCCAGCGCCAGCCCCCAGATGATGCCGAATATTGTCCATCCCAGCCCACCCCTGACACTTACCAGCATCAGAGGTGTATAGGTGCCGGCGATCAACAAGTAAATGGCGGCGTGATCACAAATCTTGAAACGGCGTTTCCAAGTCGGACTGTAGGTCCAGTGATACAGCGTCGATGCCAGAAACAGTAATGTCATCGTACTGCCGAAAATGGCATAGGAAACCACATGCCAGGCATCGCCATATTGGGCGGCGAACACTACAAGTATCGTTAACGCGGCAATCCCGAGCAGGATGCCAAGTCCATGGGTTATGCTGTTGGCGATTTCTTCGCCCAAAGTATAGCTGCTGATTTTATTTATATCCGTCATCGGGACACTCCTCTCAATTCCATGTTGCCATTTAAAATAGCACGTTTATCCCGGTGATGCAAGGAAATAGCAGGATTATGAATTGGCGTAGGCACTGGTAATGTTGCTGCCGCCGTTAAAATTGTTCTGAAGTATCTGAGAGTTGGCGGAGAGGCTGTTTTCCAGTGTTTTCATCATCAGCGCGAATTGGTCTTCATTGGCATTGCCGTCTCCTGCAAGCGGATGGAAAAAATCCCGATACTCATCTTCGGTCAGGGTGGGGACGTTGTTCATGCCGTTGTTCCCATTGCTCATAACCAGAACCCAGATAACTTTATCGCAGGCGGACATTTCGGTTACCTCATCCGGATGGTTGAGGAGATCCTTATATACCTTCCTGATCCGCCGGGCAAGTATGCATCCCTCCACATTACGGTGGGCCATTGCCGGTCCTGTTGCCACCACCAGCAGTCCGCTGATGAATATTGCAACGCCGCAATCAAATACCCAGTTGGTCCAGGGGTAGGCGCAGATAATTGAATAAACCGCTACTCCGGCCCCCAGCAGTATCAGCGGCAGGTAGACCAGATGGGCTCGCAGTCCCTGCCAGCCGTTGTCCTTGGTCAGATGGATAATGCGGTAGATCGGTATACCGCCGAAGATCATGCACCACAGTGCCAGAAATATCGCGATGGGAATCTTGATCGCTGCCATGGCAATGCCGGTGGCGGCAATTCCCAGCCCGAATAGCAGATAGATGTTTCTGGCATGTTGCGGCGACACCGAAAACCAGCCGGCAGTATCGGACCAGGCTGCCTGACGGATACGGGGGATACGCCGGTAAAAGCTGTAACGCAGTTGCCGCGTGTCGGTAGTGCTTTCTCGGACCAGGCTGCCGCCGAACATTTCCGTCAGCAGCATTTCCTCGAATTTCAACAACATGCCGGGTACCGGGACATGTTTTAAGATGATTTCATATTCCGCCGGAACGGATGAGATCTGATTGATCTTTAATATTT